>JABDCH010000001.1 GCA_013288205.1 Bacteroidota bacterium
CTGCGGGGGGAGTTGGTGTAACAGGCACCGGGCTGGCAGCCGGAAAATCGGTTACTGTTATGCTATACGTACCTGCTTTGAGCCCGGTAGCAGTAGCGGTTGTTTGCCCTGTTGGAGCCCAAGAATAAGTATATGGAGCTGTACCTCCGGCTCCACTGCCAGTCGCACTACCTACTCCCCCGTTACAGGGTGGATAGGTTGGTACGCCTATATTAGCTTTCAATGCAGTAGGTTGTGTAAGAGATACACTTGTAGTTCCCGTGCAACTATTTATATCGGTTATTGTTATAGTGTAGGTACCTGCCTTAAGCCCTGTAGCAGTAGCGGTTGTTTGTGCCGATGGGGCCCATAAGTAATTGTAAGGTGAAGTGCCGCCGGAGGGAGTGATGGTGGCACTGCCCGTTCCTGAATTGCAAGGTACTTCATTAATCTTTTGTGTTGCCGTAATAATAGCAGGTTGTGTGATAGTAGCCGTAGATGTTCCTGTACATCCGTTGATATCGGTTACGGTAATGGTGTAAACCCCTGCACATAGACCGGTAGCGGTGGGTTTATTTCCACCGGAAGGAGTCCAGGCATACGTATATGGCGTATTGCCTCCTGATACTGTAACAGAAGCGCTTCCTATACAGTTTCCGTTGCATTTTTCATTAGCCAGAATTGTAGGAACTACTCCCAGTCTATTAGAAGGAAGAGTTATGGTAATAGTAGTGTCAGCAGGCGGACAGCCGGCATCTTCTA
Source organism: Bacteroidota bacterium (assembly GCA_013288205.1). Classification (GTDB taxonomy): domain Bacteria; phylum Bacteroidota; class Bacteroidia; order JABEUT01; family JABEUT01; genus JABEUT01. The sequence continues at coordinate 742 of JABDCH010000001.1, forward strand.
TAGTTATGCTGTAAGTGCCGCCACATAAGCCTGTAGCAGTGTCGGTAGTACTTGCAAGGGGCGACCATGTATAAGTATATGGCGCGGTACCACCACTTACGGCAAGATATATGGCTCCATTGCACCCTCCGCCACAAGTTGGATTTAACTGGCTTGGTGTGATAGTGAGGCTGCCCGACGGCGGTTTACAAATCTGGCAAGTGGTATTTTGCCAATAAAGGCCGGTTACTTCCCATGCATAACAGTCGTTGGTATTATTGATGTAAGTACTACACGCAATAGATGATTGTCCGTTCGTAAGCAAGGTACCATTAACAGTATCCATTTGCCAGAAGGTTTGTTTATACGTACCCGTGGTACCATTCAATTTATCTTTCACCGAAAAGGGTGATACGTTATTCTGGCAGTCGCCCAGCAAGTCAAAAATCCGGGTATTGCTGGTTGAATCGCATGCAGAAAAGCCTGTATCGTTTTGAGGTCCGAGAGGTGTGCCAATGCCTATCATGCACCCATCCCATATAGATATACTTCCGCTATAAAAAGCCCTGGGGTCTTTATAGATTATAATAATCGTAATTCCGTCTACCTCGTATCCCGCATTGTTAAGCCCTGTCAAATCCATATTATAGTTCCCATTACCGGCAACGGCCGCAGTAACATCGGCCCTATAACAAGCGGTGCCTGTAGTTCCCCAACAAGTAGAAATACCTGAACCTATACATGTGGATGTATAGGTAGATACTACATTATTAGGGTTGGTAATTACAATAGATACGGAAGGAATGGAACGTTCGGTATATTCTGCCATCCAGTAAGCAAAGGCAGCATATACGGAGTCATCTCCGGAGCATGGCATCCCGGCGACATTTAATGCTGACGGGAACCCGGTACCATTGGTATTAAAATTAAGATTTTTAGTACGTGTTTCAGTAAGCTGTGTTACGCTGGTATAATTTAATCCGCACACATTTTGAAGAACATAGTTTTGTGCTAACGACCCATTTCCGTTGGGAGTCACCTTGTGCGACACTATCTTGGGCTGTGTAGCAGTATCTAAACCCTGGTAGCAGCTTTTGCACTGGGCATAGACACCAGTACTTATAAAACAAATAACACTAACTAAAAGAAGTAATTTTTTTTTCATGGTAAAAATATATGCATAAGGTCAGCGTTGGGGTAAATGATGATTCACAAAGTTAACAAAAATATCGAAATATTTGATGCCAATATACCTGTTTATTCTATTTAAAATACGATTGTACTTTCACTAACAATTCCAGCCTTTTTATTTCTTAACGAAACTCACCAGGTAAATGTTGGGTAAGCACGTGTATGTTTCTGCTAACAATTTATACACAAACCACAGGATGTTATCATCTATCGGAACGGTAGGGTATAAAAAAGAGAAGAACTTCTTTTATTTCAGAAGATTAACATTACCAATATAGGCATGCTGGATACCTGCTGCCTATATTGGTAATGTTATCTTATATATGTAAGTATCTTCCTGGCAAATAGAACCTGTTCCATGAACGGCCCCGTTCCAACCATTACTTAGATTATTGGAGTGATAAATCTCTGTACCCCAACGGTCGAATATATACATATCATAGTTCCTGACATATTCTCCCACCGGTTTGAAAACCTCATTAAGGCCATCTCGATTAGGAGTGAATGCTGAAGGAATATAGAGCGAATAAGCCGGGCCGATAATTACACAATCGGTAGTAGTATCTGTACAGCCATCGTTATCCATCACTACCAAATTGGCGCAGAAAGTGCCGGTATCGTTATAGGTATGACCAGGGTTTTGCAAGTTGCTGGCAGAATCGCTGTTATCGCCAAAATTCCACCACCAATAGGCAACACCTATCCCGTTAGGGTCAGTACTTTTGTCCATAAACTGAATAGTAGGGGTCATAATGCTGGTAGGCTGCGGCGAAAACGTGAAAGCTGCTTTAGGTGCCCCATATATTGACATCATATTTACTTTGGTAAGTGTAGAGCTGCATCCTCCACTATCTGGTACAGCGGTGAGTGATACACTGTATTTACCACTTAACGGGTAACAGTAAATAGGATCGGGGGAGTACGAGGTGTCTCCATTCCCAAATACCCATATATACTGGCTTACTTTACCGCGCGACATAGTTACTATATTGTGAAATTGCACGCAAAATGGAGCGCATCCCTGTGAAAAATTACTCGCAAAATTTATAAACGGTGCAGGAGTAGAATGCACAGTTATATAGGAAGTAGCAGTTGCTCCGCAATTATCTTGTACGGTTACAGTGTATACCGTGCTCGATGTCGGCCACACTTTGACACACTTATTATTATCGCTGTTTGGTGCCCATTCATAAATATTTCCGCCTGAGCCACCTGATACAGTTGCACAAAGGGTAGTTGTATCCCCTGCGCAAATGACTGTTTGTCCGCCTATACCCACCGATATGGGAGGCCCGAATTGCAATGCTACCTGGCTGGTTGAAGCACATCCGTTAACATCGGTAACCGTTACGGAGTATGTTTGTACAATTTGAGGCGTTATCGTAATAGCGCTGGTGGTGGCCCCGTCACTCCAGGCATAGACATAAGGCGAAGTTCCGCCCGTAAGATAGGCCGTCAAATTACCGGTACTGTCTTTACAAATAGTTTTTGGATCTTCCACCAACGAAATATTCACCACCGGGGTTGATATAACAGGGATAGTTGCCGTAGTTTTGCATCCGTCAATATCGGTTACGGTAACCGTATATGTTGCCACAACCAAGTGTGTTACAGTAGCCTCAGTTTGCCCGCTGGGGCTCCATAAATAGGTATATGGAGGCAGCCCTCCCGATGCTGTCGCCCTAAGGCTATCATTGCCATTGGGAAAGCAATTTATATTGGTGACTCCTTTAATAGTAGCCGATACAGCGCTGGGTTGGGTTATAGTTACCGATACGCTTGTAGAGCAATCATGATTATCTGTTACAACAATACTATAGGTTCCTACCGCAAGATCGGTAGCATTTGCTCCAACTGCTGCGGAAGGGGTCCAGGCGTATGTATATGCCGGTGTTCCTCCGTTGGCTATAACCGAAGCAGTTCCGGTAGGCATATTACAAAAGGCGCGGGTAGAAGTAACCGTAGCTGAAAGCACTACAGGCTGCGTGATGGTTACACTGCTTGTAGCCGTACATCCATGCAGGTCGGCCACACCTACGGAATAGGTTCCTACGCTTAGGTTCGATACCTTTTGGGTTGTTGCTCCGCCCGGTGCCCATACATAGGTGTATGGACTTGTTCCACCTACAGCACTATCTATTACAATGGCATTCTTGCCTCCGTTGCACGATACATTCATTAACGCATAAGCAGGTACATTCAACACCATTGGCTGTGTTACAGTAACCGCTGCCGATACAGATGCTCCGCAGTTATCAGTTAAGGTAATTGTATAAATTCCCGCTGTTAACCCGGTGGCTGCATTTGTACTGCCACCAATCGGGCTCCACAGGTAAGTATATGGGCCCGTTCCCGAACTGGCTACTGCACTGGTTGCTCCGCCATTGCCTCCATTACATGCTACATTCTTTGTTACGCTTGGCGTTACGGCTAACGCTACAGGTTGCGTTACTGTAACGGCTGCCGAGGCCGTACAACCCTGGTAATCTGTTACCGTTATAGTATATGTACCGGCTGTTAATCCTGTGGCAGTTGAATTGGTTCCACCCGATGGCATCCATGAATACGTGTATGGGCTGGTACCTCCGCCTGGCGTTGAGGAAGTAGCGCCAGTATTGCCTCCGTGGCATATTAAATTGCTTGTTACACTTGCAGCTACGGTCAGCGTTGTTGGTTGGGTAACTAATGTGCTCGCTGAAGCACTGCAACCATGTTGGTCGATAATAGTCAGCGTATAAGTTCCTGCGGTAAGTCCTGTGGCAGTATCCATAGTGCCGGCTGCCGGTGTCCATGTATAGTTATACGGACCTGTTCCACCTGTGGTTGTTTGTCCGGCGCTTCCGTTGCTCTGTCCGTTGCACAGTACGTTCGCCGTGGTAAACGGATTTACTGTTAATACATTCGGTTGCGTAATCACCGCTGATGCTGTAGCAGAACATCCGTGTGCATCTTGCACGCTTACGGTATAGGAACCTACCGAAAGTCCTGTTCCGGTGGCGCTTGTTCCACCCGATGGAGCCCATGAGTATCCATACGGACCTACTCCGCCGCCGGCTGTAACGGTAGAGCTACCTACTCCGCCATTGCATAATATATTGTTTGTTGCACTAATGGTAGCTGTTAATAAAGTCGGCTGAGTGATAAGCGCACTAGCTGTCGCAGTACATCCATTGGTATCGGATACCGTTACCGTGTAGCTTCCAGCCGTTAAACCGGATGCCGAAACCAAGGTTCCGCCTGATGGGGCCCATGAATAGGTATATGGAGAAGCTCCCCCGCCGGGGGTAACTTTAGCTGCACCGTTATTGCCTCCAAAACAGTTGACAGGCGTAATAGCCCCCATAGTAGCAGTTACCACCGGGGGCTGGGTTATCTTTACTGAAGAGGTGACTGTGCAATGGTTTTGATCGGTTACGGTTACCGTATATGTACCCACACTCAAACCCGTAGCTTTTACAGTAGTTTCAGCCGAAGGTGTCCAGGCATAAGCATATTGAGTTACCCCTCCGGTTGCTGAAACAGTTGCTGTTCCGCTATTATTTCCGCACGTAGCCGGATAATCGCTGATGGTAGCAGCTAACTTGTTAGGTTGGGTTATTACAACTGTTGCCGTAACGCTACACGCATTGGTATCGGACACGGTTACCGTATATGTCCCTGCTGAAAGCCCCGTTGCAGTTGCGCCCTTTCCACCGGTAGGTGTCCACGCATAGGTATAAGCGCCCCATCCATTTGCAGGCCTGGTTATAGCTGAACCCACACCTCCATAACATGCAATATTTGAAACAATGGAGGCCGTAGTACTAATCGTATCCCTATTTTTAACTATATACGTAAGTGTATCTTTACACAAGGAGCCTGTTACTGGGGTAATAATTAGTTTATATGTTCCAAAACTATCTACACTCACATTCTGCAAGGTATCGTTTCCTACAATGCCCCCTTTGGGACCCGACCAGGCATAGGCTTTTTCGCCTGCAGGCCCGTATAGTGAAATAACCCCATTTTTGCCACATATAACCCCGTCGGGCGAATTGGCCGAAATGGCAAATTCAGAGCAGGATGCATCTACATAAGCATATCCGAAGTGTCCGCCAAGTTCGCAATCGGAAACCTCAAACTGGATGGTTACACATTGCCCCACATAAGAAGTAAGAGGCACGTTAACCTGGGTCCAGTTTCTCCAATATATGGTATCTTTATTGGCCTTATCATAAAAACCCTTAAATCCTGATAATCCCGGTCCGGAATAAACAGAATATTGACCGCAGTTTTTAATTGTATCCCCGTTTTGGTCGAATACAGTTACACTGAAAAAAGGTTGCTGGTAATAGGAATGGGTAGGGTTTTCAAGCAAAACAGAATAAGCGTATGTAATACTGTTGGTAGTGGGGGTAACCATGAATTCCTGGGCCAGTATAGCCACCTGCCCTTGATAGGGAGTACTGACTTTTGTACTATCTCCAATCATCACCGAATTTCCTGTTCCCCAGGGTGATCCTTGCGACATAGTAGTTTTAAAAGTATTATAAAGGAGCCAGTCATTATTGGCTTTTGAAGTAAGTTTAATCTGGTATGTTTTAGTATTTGCATCATTCGCCCCTTTTGTTACAGCACCTATGTAGCCTCCGTTAACACCGGTAATTCTATAAGCGGTCGTACTGGCATTATTGGTTGCATAATAACCATACCAGTCACTAAGGTCGCCATTAGAAAAATCCATATTACTGCATGCCGGATTACAACTTGGAGGAGTATACGAAGGGGTTAGCTTAGGAGTTTGATACTTATTTTTTACTTTGATAAAATTATTGTATAGGGCCAGCAGCTTTTGCTTTTGGCTATTCATATACGCACCTGTGCCGGAAAGATTAGCCGTTCCGGCTTGTGTTTTGTTATACAATGCTAAACGGGCAGAATCAATAACAGGCTGGTAAAAATTAAGAAACGCCGCGAATTCTTTATCGTTTGCCTTTACCTGTTGTTGCAGCTCATCTAAAGTTGCATTCCACTGAATAGATAATTTTTCACTGCCATCGGTATCAGCTAAGGCCGAATACTGTGACCCATGGGTATATACAGGAAAGTGAGTTTGCGCACTAAGGCCTAATGAAAAGAAGAATATTAAAACTATAACAGGTAATTTCCTTTGCATTTTAAAAGATGAGGTAGGTTACAGGGGCCCATTATTTATTCCAATAAAACAGGAAAGCGCCGCAATATAACAAACTTTATTATACATATACAAGCTTCAGCCTATTTATTTTTAAACAGTTATAAAGACATCCTCCTATTTTGCAGCTGATATATCAATAATGCTATATTTAAATAACTGATGTTACGTTTCAGTAATTTATTTTCCATCTATATTCATTTATAATTCGGCACTCATTTTTGCAAGCGAAAGCTCCCCTGTAAATGGGGGGTATCAATCTCCAAAAAGCCATAAGAGCAGCGAGGTATTATTTTAATATAATCGCCAATGAGATATAATAATTAATGAAATGTAAAAGGCTTAAGAATCCTCCTATTTCAGAAGATTCACGTTACCAATATAGGTATGGTAATTATCGGTCGCATCAGTTACGGTTATCTTATATACATATACATCTTCCTGGCAAATGGCCCCTACTCCATGAACAGCTCCATTCCAGCCATTATCTAAATTATTGGTATGATATATTTCCGCACCCCACCTATCGAATATATACATATCAAAATACCTGATATATCTACCTACCGGTTTAAAAGTCTCATTCAAACCATCTCCATTTGGCGTAAATGCCGAAGGAATATAGAGCGAATAGTCAGGGCCTATAATTACACAATCGGTAGTAGTATCCGTACACCCGGCATTATCCATCACAATCAAATTGGCGCAGAAGGTTCCGGTATCATTGTATGTATGCACAGGATTTCGGATGTTACTGGAAGAATCACTATTATCGCCGAAAGTCCACCACCAGTAAGCTATCCCCTCGTTGTAATCGCGGCTTTCATCCGTAAATTGAAGGGTAGGAGTCAGAATACTGACAGGCTGCGGCGAATAGGTGAAAGCCGCTATGGGCCTGCTATGCATGGTTATCATATCTACTTTGGTAAGTGAAGCGCTACACCCCGCGCTATCGGATATAGCTGTGAGCGTTACACTATATTTCCCACTCCGGGGATAACAATAAATAGCTCCAGCCCCTCTTAGTGTATCTCCATTTCCAAACATCCAAATATATTGCTGTATCTTACCCCGCGATATAGTAACATCACTCCAAAATTGTATACACAACGGAGCACACCCTTGTGAAAGGGAACTGATAAAATTTACCACAGGTGTAGGAGTAGCATAAACGGTTGCAGAAGCAGTGGCCGTTGCACCGCAGTAATCTTGTACCGACACGGTGTATAAGGTTTTTGATGCCGGAGCTACTTTTATACAACTATTGGTGTTGCTTATGGGACCCCATTCGTAAACGTTTCCTCCAGTTCCGCCCGTAGCAACCGCACATAAAGTAGTTGTATCGCCCTGGCATATAGCAGTCAGCCCCTGTATTGCCAATGATAAAGGGGGGCCATATTCCAGGGTAATCTGGCCTTTTCCGGTGCAGCCCTTGCTATCGATAACAGATAAGGAGTACGTTCGCGTTGCTATGGGTGTTATAGTTATGGTGCTAAGAGTAGAACCTGTACTCCAGGAATAGTTGTAAGGTGGGTTTCCGCCTGACACATACCCCAACAAGTTACCTGTGCTGTCCTTACATATAGTTCTTGGTTCCCCTATCGAAACTTGTACCTCGGGAGGCTGCGGAACAGTAACAGAAATATTAGCAGCACAACCATCGGCATCGGTCATCGTTACCGTATAGGTCAATGCAAATAAACCCGATACTGAAGAAGTGGTTTGTCCGCCCGGAGTCCATAAATATGTATAAGGAGGCAAGCCATTGACGGCTGTTACTGAAGCAGCGCCATCACTCCCGTCAAAACAGGTTACGTTTTTATTTATGGTAGCGTTTCCAGTAATGTGTATAGGTTGTGTTATACTTACCGAAGCACTCGCGGTACAATGGTTATTATCGGTTACGTTTACGAAATAAGTTCCAACAGCAAGGCCGGTGGCGGTTACATTCTTCTGATTCGAAGCGCTCCAAACATAGGCATACGGGCTTGTACCCCCGCTTACTGAAGCTGTAGCTGTTCCTGTAGGAAGGTTACAGTAAGCATGTGTGAAACTGGTGGTTGCTGTTAATAGTGCAGGTTGGGTGATGTTCACGCCGGCTGTTGCCGCACAGCCCTTGTTATCAATAACACCTATAGTATAAGAGCCCGCTGAAAGCCCTGTTCCGGTAGCACCTTTTCCGCCGACAGGAGTCCACAGGTATGTATAAGGACTTGTTCCTCCCGTAATCGTTGCAGTGGCGTTACTCACTCCGCCATAACATGGTACGTTGTTGATTGTATTAATGGTGGCTGTTAAAAGAGAAGATTGACTAACCACGGCTTTAGCGGTTGAAGCGCATCCGTTGTTGTCGGTTACAGTTACAGTATAATTTCCGGCGGTCAATCCGGTGGCGGTATTACCCGTACCTCCATTTGGAGCCCATGAATAAACATATGGAGAAGGCCCCCCGGTTGCTGAAGCCGATGCGGCTCCGTCGTTCCTGCCAAAGCACGATACAGGCGTTATGGAGGTAATACTAGCTACTACAAAAGGAGGCTGAGTAATGGTAACGGATGAAGTTACGGTGCAATTATTTTTGTCGGTTACGGTTACCGTGTACGCTCCGGCAAGTAAACCGGTAGCCAAAGCAGTGGTTTCGTTGGAGGGTTTCCAGGAATAAGTATAAGCAGGAACCCCTCCGCCTACTATAACAGTGGCCGTTCCATTATTATACCCACAGGAAGCGCCTGTAAAATTGCCGGAAGCTGTAAGCGTGGCAGGTTGAGTGAGTACAACCACTGCGCTCACAGGGCAGGCATTGGCATCCGTTATTGTCACAGTATACGTTCCTGCTGAAAGTCCGGTAGCTAAAGAAGTTTTTTCACCGGAAGGGGTCCAGGCGTAGGTGTATGTCGGGGTCCCATTTACAACGCCGGCCAATACAGATCCGGTTTGACCGTTACAGGCAATATTTGAAACCACAGCAGGAGTATTCATCTTGATGCTGTCTCTACTCTTTACCGTATAAAAAAGCGTATCCTTACATAAAGATCCCGTAACAGGTGTAATTACCAATTTATATTTACCCAGGCTGTCTACATTCACAGTTTGCAGCGTGTCATTCCCGATAATGCCTCCCTTAGGTCCTGACCATAGATAAGCTTTTTCACCCACAGGCCCGGTAAGTGTCAGGTAGCCATTTTTGCCACAAATAACACCGGGGGTATTAGCCGTAATAGCAAATTCCGAACAAGAAGCATCTACATAAGCATACCCGAAGTGGCCGCCCGGCTCGCAATCGGAAACTTCAAACTGAATAGTTACACATTGTCCTACATAAGAAGTAAGAGGCACATTAACCTGTGTCCAGTTTCTCCAATAAACGGTATCGGGTCCATCTATTCCTGCCGGATTCAAATACCCGGTAAATCCGGGTAGCCCCGGCCCGGAATAAACAGAATATTCACCACAGTTTTTAATGGTATCTCCATTTTGATCGAATACTGTAACGCTGAAAAAAGGTTGCTGATAATACGGATGTCCTGGATTTTCCAGCAAAACAGAATAGGCATACGTTATACTGTTGGTGGTTGGTGTAACCTGGAACTCCTGGCTAAGTATAGCTACTTGCCCATCACTTGGGTAACTGTAGTTTACACTGTCTCCAATCATGGCCGAATACCCGTTCCCCCAGGGCGATGCCTGCGACATTTGAATACCGTAATAATTCAAAAGAAACCAGTCGTAGTTAGCCTTTGAGGTAAGATGAACCTGGTAAGTCCCCACATTCGGATCGTACGCTCCCTGCACTACAGCCCCGAGTGGTCCCCCATTTACATTAATAATACTATATGTCCTGGTACTTGCATTATTGGTTGCATAGTAACCATACCAATAATCCAGGTTTCCGCTTGAAAAATCCATATTACTGCATGACGGATTACACGATGGAGGTATATATGAAGGAGCAAGCGCGGGAGCCTGGTAATTATTTTTTAGTTGGGTAAAATTATTGTATAATATTAACAATTTTTGCTTTTGGCTGTTTATATAGTTAGCCAGGATAGATTGATTTGCTCTTCCTTTATGCGTTTCCACGTATAAATCTAAAAAAGCTGAATCAATAGAGAGTTTATAAAAGCTAAGAAAGATGGCAAAATCTTTATCACCAGCATTTACTTGCTGTTTCAGCTCATCTAAAGTCTTATACCATTGAGATTTTAGCTTTTCGCTGCTACTGGTATCAGCTAAAGCCGAATATTGAGCGGCAGGATTGTATACGGGAAAATGACTTTGTGCAGCGAGTCCTAATGAACCAAATGTTACCAAGACTACGACAGCTAATTTCCTGCGCATTTTAATAGGTTTGGTAAGTTACATATGCCCATTATTCTTTTCTATTAAAACAGGAAAACGTTGCAATGTACTAAATTTTATTTATTATACATAAGATTTATCCCATTTATTCAATCACTCGCTGTAAATATTTAATCACCCGAAATGAATATTCTTTTACGCAGTGTTGAACTGGATCACAGTCAATTACATGTTGCGATCAACGCCACAAAATAACAACTCTTAACCAGATAGTTATGCGATAAAAAAATATTTGCATCGTGCAAATTTATAGCAGAAACTAAAGTATAATACGTAAAAAATGGTGATTTCGTTGGGTGATTACTAAATTTCTGCCGATATTTGTTCGGGGCTGTAAGTAAAAAACTTTTGCCCGAATTGAGGCTTGTTGTAATTTCCGTATTTGATCATACCAGATGAAAGGCATGTTATTCTTCAGTTGGTTAAAAAACATTTCGCTTACTAAAAAGCTCTATTTCGTGCTTAGCATTATGGCGTTGCTAATCGCTGTGGAATTGTTCACCCTTTCCTTCATGGTACATACCTTATCATCTACCCGGGCGCTGGTAGGTGCTGAAGGCTCGTGGTCGAAAGCTGAAAAAGATGCGGTGTACAGCTTAACTAAGTATGGGTACACGCACAATGAAAAAGATTTTCAACGCTATCTTAAGGCACTGGAAGTTCCGCTGGGCGACCGTAAAGCGCGGCTTCAACTGCTGAAACCTAATCCGGATATTGACTCAGTTTGGGCAGGGTTTATGCAAGGGAAACTTGACCCGGACGATATTGAAGGTACCATACGCCTCTTAACCCGTTTCCATAATGTTTCCTATATACACAGGGCCATTACTATTTGGACACAAGGCGATTATTATATAGATATGTTGCTATACCTGGGCGATCGCCTGCATACACAGGTAACAAACGGAAAATCATCTGAAGCGGAAATCAGTCAAACCCAGGATCAGATTTACGAGTTAGATGAGATGATTTCTATCCTCGAAAATAACTTCTCATCTACCCTGGGCCAAGGTTCGCGTTGGATTGAACACCTGGTTATAAAAATACTTTTTTCCATTGCAATTACCGTAGAGTTTACCGGCCTGTTTCTTACCATATCCGTAACCCGTACAATATCGCGCGGTATCAGGGACATTGTAAGGGTAGCCCGAACCGTTGCCAAAGCCAATTTTACAAGACGCGCCAGGATATATTCAAACGACGAAATCGGACAACTGGCGGGTTCTTTCAACCAAATGATTGATGACCTGCAGCAAAAAATTGCGGAAGAAGCAAAAGCGGAGGATGCCTTGCTGAACCAGAAAAACCTTTATGAAACGCTGCTTACAACGGAAAGCGAAATGGGCGAAGGCGTATCAATTACAGAAGGCGAAAAAATTGTGTATGTAAACGATGCCGTATGCAACATATATGGATATAGCCGGGAAGAAATACTCGCACTCCCATCATTTTTAAATATTGTGCACGAGGATGAAAAGCCCTTGCTGATTGAAAAATTACAGCGGCGGGTAGATGGAACAACTGTACAAAGTTCGGGTGAAACAAGGATTATACGGAAAGACAAAAGAGTGGTTAACCTGGAATACACTGTCCGCAACATACAGATTGATGGGCATCTGAGGATGTTGTCGCTGATACGCGACGTTACAGAAGAAAAACAAAAGGAAAAGATGTTTCGCCAGGAAAGAGATCGTGCCGAAAGCGCTGAAATTGCGCGGAAGGTGAGTGAACAATTCCTGGCTAACATGAGCCATGAAATACGCACACCAATGAATGCTGTACTTGGGTTTACTGACCTGATGATGAAAACCCCGCTCACTGGTGAACAGTACCGCTACCTGGAAGCCATTAAAACGTCGGGCGATAATTTATTGGTCATCATCAATGATATCCTTGACTTTTCGCGCATGCGTTCGGGTAAAATACCCATTGTCAATACCGGGTTCAAGCTATCGCGGATCGTTTCGATGGTCATAGATTTAATGCAGCCGAGGGCATTGAAAAAAGAAATTACCTTATCGGCCCATATCGACTTCAATGTACCCAACAGGTTAATCGGCGATGCAACCCGATTAAACCAGGTACTGCTCAATCTTACAGCCAATGCAGTTAAATTCACATCGAAAGGAGGCGTAACCATTAACGTAAAACTATTATCGGAATACGATGAGGAAGCAGAACTCGAATTTATAGTGGAAGATACTGGTATCGGCATTCCTAAAAATAAACTCGATACCATATTTGAAGCTTTTACACAAGCTGAGAATAATACATCCAGAAGATATGGAGGAACCGGCCTGGGTCTTTCTATTGTAAAAGAACTGGCCGGCCTGCAGGACGGAAGCGTTTGGGTGGATAGCGAAGAAGGCAAAGGATCGCGCTTCCATTTCCGGATTAAATATAAGAAGGATACTTCACTTGCTTCTTACAAAGAAGATAAGGCGGTTATTCCTAAAAAAAGCACTGTAAAACATAGTGTTCTATTGGTAGAAGACAACGACATGAACCAGTTGCTGGCGCACAAAGTACTGAGCGATTGGGGCTGGGATATTGATATTGCTGAAAATGGCATAGAAGCGCTTAGGAAACTAAAAGAGAAAGATTTTGATATTATCCTGATGGATATTCAAATGCCGGAGATGGATGGGTATGAAGCCACGCGCCAGATACGCCACCACCTGCCTCCACCTAAAAGCAACACCCCCATTATGGCCATGACGGCCCACGTACTGCCCAGCGAAGAAGAAAAATGTAACGAGGCCGGAATGAACGGATATATCGCCAAGCCTTTCAACCCGGATGTTTTATATGCTAAAATTGCCGCTATTTTAGATAAGTAGGTTGGCTATAGCTGAGCCCAACATATTTTACCCTTTCATTTAGCCGGTTCATCGAAAAAGATGAGCAAAGCTTTTTACTGAACCTATTTTTGTAATGAAACCTTAATAGAGAAAATAAAACAAAGGGATGCGTAAAACTTACAATATTCTTATATCAAAGTGTAATTTCCGGATACGTAGTTATATCGATTTTTGTTTAAACTGATTTATAAAATATTATGGATACCCGAAAAACTGTCTTACTGGCCTTAACAATCACCCTTACTTTAAAAGTATTTGGTCAATCACAGCAGCCGAATCCCAATACGCTTCTCACACCCAATTACACTAAGCCTGTCCCAACCCAGACTAGCACTGCTACGCCTATCACTCCTTACACGAATCATACTCCCGGTTCATCGGCACCTTATACGTACCCGCCACTACCCCAACAAACATCACCACCGCCTCCGGCAAATCCACCCCCGCTTACTCCTCCTAACCCTATGGTAGCACCTACTATAACTGAACCTACTCAGCCACCTATACCACCGCCTAAATGATTGTAGAATCAACTTTATTAGTTGGTCGGTATATATTTTATACTCCTCTTTTAATCTTTTTTTACTCTCCTTTTTGATGGTACAGTTATGTACATTACAGCTATACTAAATACTTCTCTTCAAATTGAATGTCGTGCTCTCTAAGTATTCGTTTATACTCCTCCAAGAATGATTCCTTTTTGTGATGTTCTTTTTGATTTTTCACATAATTTATTATAATATCACGATCTTCTTCGGAATAAGTAAACGCGCCATATTCTTCTTGCCAACCTTTGAAAGACGGAAATTTTTTGCTTTCTTTTATCCAAATACTACTTGTTACCTTAATATCTTTCACATAATCAGCCAAGGAAACCGATGGATGTAAATCTGAAACAATGTGAAGATGGTCTTCTATCCCATTTATGCGATACAAATGGCATCCATGCCCTTTAATTATTCCCCAGATATATTTCATACAGTTCATCACAATGCACTTCAGTAATAGTACGCTCTCGATTTTTAGTGCCGAAAATTATTTGATAGGTTATTTGATGGAAACTGCCCATTCTCAGATATTTTAGAAGTCAAATATAAAGATGAATAAGATTCAATTACATTAAAGTTTGATAGCAGACATATAGAACCCTTCGGGTTCTATATTAGTAGCCACCGATGTAATCGGTGGCAGATATAAACAGCACATATTACAACCCTGAAAGGGTTGAATATTAAATCATACAAATACCAACCTTTTATTCAACCCCATCGGGGTTGGGATAATATTCATTTGGTATTTCCACCGATGTAATCGGTGGCTACTCACATTAAAGCCCTCCGGGCTTATTTATTCTTCATTCTTAGTCCTGATAGCTATCAGGATTGCTCCTTCATTTCTAAGCTAATATCACCTTTCCCCACATCTTTTCGCGCAACGCTTTTATGTTAGCATCGGCAATGTAATCGTCATATGTGGTGCGTTTATCAATAATGCCCGACGGGGTTAATTCGATGATGCGGTTGGCAATGGTTTGCACAAATTCATGGTCATGCGAGGTAAACAAGGCAACGTGCTTCCAGTCTTTCAACGAATTGTTGAAAGCAGTGATGGTTTCTAGGTCGAGGTGATTGGTAGGCTCGTCTAATATCAGGCAGTTGGCATTGGTAAGCATCATACGCGAAATCATACAACGCACTTTCTCGCCGCCTGATAATACATTTACCTTTTTCAAGGCTTCTTCCCCTGAAAAAAGCATCCGGCCAAGAAAGCCACGGATATAGGTTTCCAGCTTATCGCTCGAAAATTCACGAAGCCAGTCAACCATATTATCATCTCTCTTAAAGAACGAAGCATTTTCGTTCGGTAGATATGATTTGGTAATAGTGCTCCCCCAAAGGTATTCGCCTGAATCGGCCTGTTGCTGGCCTACCAATATTTCAAAAAAAGCAGTGATAGCGCGGTGTTCTTTGGAAAGAATAGCCACTTTATCGCCTTTATCCAATGCAAATGAAACATCCGAAAACCAGGGTATGCCTTCAGGTGATGATTTGGCAAGACTTTTTACAGTTAGTATCTGGTCGCCGCAATCGCGGTCGGCTTTGAAAATGATGCCGGGATATTTGCGGGTAGAGGCCTGTATATCATCCACAGTCAGCTTTTCCAACAGTCTTTTACGGCTGGTAGCCTGTTTCGATTTGGAAGCATTGGCGCTGAAACGCTCAATAAACGATTGCAATTCTTTGCGCTTATCTTCCACCTTTTTATTTTGCTCGGCACGCTGGCGTAATGCCAACTGGCTCGATTCGTACCAGAACGTGTAATTACCCG
This sequence comes from Bacteroidota bacterium, assembly GCA_013288205.1. Lineage (GTDB taxonomy): Bacteria > Bacteroidota > Bacteroidia > JABEUT01 > JABEUT01 > JABEUT01. Next base: position 16,633 of record JABDCH010000001.1, read on the forward strand.
TATAGAGCATTATTTTACTGAAATCGATATCGGCAATGTGGGTGCAAACAGCATCTAAAAAGTGCCGATCATGCGATACCACAATTACAATATTTTGAAAATCGGCCAAAAAATTCTCCAGCCATGATATAGTATCTACGTCGAGGTCGTTGGTAGGCTCATCGAGCAACAAAATATCCGGGTTGCCATACAGGGCCTGCGCCAGCAACACACGCACCTTTTCCTTACCGCTTAACTCACCCATCAGTGTATGGTGCAATTCTTCTTTCACACCCAAATCGCTCAACAGGTTAGCGGCATCGCTTTCGGCATTCCAGCCTTCCATTTCAGCAAAATGGGTTTCCAGTTCGCCTGCTTTTATACCATCCTGTTCAGTAAAATCGGGCTTGGCATACAAGGCTTCTTTTTCTTGAATTACATTCCACAGCTTTTTATTGCCCATCATCACCGTTTGTAAAACAGGGAAAGTATCAAAGGCAAAGTGATTCTGGCTCAACACACTCATGCGTTCGCCGGGGCTTATACTCACCGTTCCGGTATTGGCATCCACATCGCCCGAAAGTATCTTTAAAAAAGTAGATTTACCGGCACCATTAGCGCCAATGATACCGTAGCAATTACCGTGCATGAATTTTAAATTCACTTCATCAAATAGTAATCTTTTGCCGTATCTAAGCGACAGGTTGCTAACAGTAATCATTAGGTGGTGTGTTTAAAAGAGGTGCAAAGATAGGTTTTTGTAGGGAGATTGAAGATAGCTATTGATAACAAAAATCAACTCCGCACCTGCGCATCATCATTTCTTAGCTTTGATATTTGTTTAGATTTGTATAATCACTTATATTTGAAATATATTAAATCTACCAAAAAATGAATTTCTTTAAAATCAAAACAACCTGGACAAATGCAGAATTAATAGTATTAAAACTCTGCATAGCAACAGCCTATATTTTAGTCGGAGGGTATTTCCATACCTTTTTTGGCCACTATCGTACTGCGGTTGTGGCAATATTTGGCATTACCGTGATCTGGTCGGTTTACCTCTGGGCTACTAAAATGAAAAAGGGTTAAACAGGGCTATGTATTCTTTGCCTATTTAGCAATGCATTGATACCTTCTTTAAAAAGTATAGCACAAAAACTACCTCATTTTTGACTTCTTACTCGGGCGTGCCGGTTTTCCTCTCTTGATGCGCTTCTCCTGTATGGCTTCAGCACTCTTGAGATATTCGGCCCTGTAAGGGTTTCCAAAAAGAGGGGCACTAACCTTGGTGGGCTGTACCTGCGGAACAGATGGTCTGTTCTTTTCTGCTCTTTCTGCGTCTAGTTGTTCTTTAAGTGTGCTCATTTATTCTTTCTTATTTAATGCAAAGATAGTAAACGTAATCAAGGAATCCTCCATTTATGTTAATCTAATTTGTTTTTCTTGCTTTTTTGGGTTTACAAATACCAATCGAAAAAATTAAATACAAGTAGACACACACACAATTAATGGGATCTGAATTGCCCCTGCATTATAGCTACAGACAGGCTTTAACAAGTACTTTTGGGAAAAGTGGAAATAGGTTTTCAAGAAGGATAAATGGACAGAAATAATGCTGATTGGGACAAAAGCACCATCTATATTAACTTTTAAGTTACCTTTGCAAAAAATCGGGGAGGTTTTAATCCATATTAAGATATGTACCTGTTAAATATCTTAATTAAACTTTAACCCATGTTTTCAATCGATATCGTTAGTGCAGATAGTAAAGTGCAGATTTAAAATTCTGCCAATTACTTCATGATACTCTATATAACTGTATTGAATTGCTAAGGTATATAAAACGCCTGCAAGTTGAGAACAACCTGATTACTAAAATATGAAACTGTTGTTTATACATATTAGCTCATTACCCAACGTTTTAAAACCGAGATTCGTTTTTATTCGTAGATACGTATATAAATTTTCATATTCGGTATATAAATCAAGATTTAACCTTCCCTTAAAGATAGAGAAAGACAGCAAACCTACCTTTGCATCGTCATGAAAAACGTAACGCCTAATTTTAAGACCATGCGCCAACTATTGTTAAATATTTTCCTTTTTTTAGCATCCATAACATTGTTTTGTTTTGCTGCGCCCCAAATACCTGCTACCGATGAGCATCACTCAACCGAACCGGTAAAGATGGCTCCGAAAGACAGCACATCCGTGTTATGGGGAAAAGACAGCAACTTACAAGCACGTACTGCACTGTTGCTAAAAAAACGAGCAGATTAAGCTTATAGCCTAAATACCCGTCGTTCTGCTTCCATGGTGGTTTTAAATTGCTTAATATTGCAATACCATCTAAATTATTACACCATGAAAAAATTATTGACAGGCATTGCCTTATTAACCATTTCGCTCGGGACGGCATTTGCACAACAATCCAATTCAGTGAGCCGTCACACCTGGATTTTGGACATCACACCAAAAACCCATAAAGCATATCTGGATAGTGTTTCTGCTGCCTGGAAAGCTCATGGGATCATGCTGACCTTCTCTACTTTGGAATACAATAACCAAGGGCAACTGGTGAACGTAAAGGGCTCGGTGAGTGAACAAGTTTCGGGGAGAAGCAATGTGAACGGAACCTTCAGTTCTGATAAACAGAAAACTATCGAAATAAAAGTAACCGATAGCCCCAGTGTAGATATCCGGACCAAATAGAAAGCGGTAAAAGCACTTACAAGTAAGGTATATGAATACGCCTTTTGAAAAGACCTTCTCGATAGGAGGAGATTTGACCATTAACCGCATGGGGTTTGGAGCCATGCGCATAACCGGCAAAGGAATATGGGGACCACCAGAGAACAAAGGCGAAGCATTGCGTGTGCTAAAACGCACCCTTGAACTGGGGGTGAATTTTATTGATACTGCCGATTCTTACGGCCCATATGTTTCGGAAGAGTTGATTGCCGAAGCGCTACACCCCTACCCTAAAGGATTAGTAATTGCCACTAAAGGTGGTTTAGTACGCGGAGGCCCTAATCAATGGTCGCCCGACGGAAGCACCGCTCATTTGCAGGAAGCGCTGGACGGCAGCCTGAAGAGATTAAAGCTTGATTGCATTGATTTATACCAGTTGCACCGCATTGACCCCAAAGTTCCGGCTGAAAAAACATTTACTTTTTTACAAAAAGCACAACAGGAAGGAAAAATCAAACATATTGGTTTATCAGAGGTAAGTGTAACTGATATTGAACATGCGCAGAAATACTTCAAGGTAGTTTCAGTACAAAACATGTACAGCGCCGATAACCGGAAATGGGAAGCAGTATTACAATATTGCAATACTCACCACATAGCTTTTATACCCTGGTATCCGATGGGAGGCGGCAATGCACAAAAGCTGGAAATACTTAATAATATAGCGGCCCGTCATCATGCTACACTTCACCAGGTGGCATTAAGCTGGTTGCTGCATCACTCTAACAATATTTTGCTGATACCCGGCACATCAAGTATAGAACACCTGCAAGAGAATATCCAATCAGCTTCCATAGCGCTTACGGAAAACGATATGAAGGAAGTAGGGTAATAAAACCATTATCCCTTTATACACCCTGTTCACCTGCCGAATTATCCGGTTTAACGAAATTCCTTGAGGATAGCTTACCACGTAATTACTTTTGTAGGAGTTAATTAGTTAGTAGGTAACCTATAAAATTCGAAGCCATGAAAAAATTAATCGCAGGTATTATACTCTTTGCAGTATCAGCCGCATTTATGGCCATGCATCCTGTTAAAGCATACCATAGCTGGACACTTACCATTACTTCGACAACAAAGCGGGCATATGTAGACAGCATAGCCAATCTATGGAAAAGAGACAGTATTGATTTAAATGTCTCTAAAATGGAAACAGGCTCTGGTGGGATATTGTCAAAAATAAAAGGCACGGTATCTATCACTTCTATGGGCAATAAGGCCAACGAGAAGTTTGACTATACAGACGTAAAGTATTGCAAAATTAAGGTAGATAATAGTCCGCATATTGCTATACAAGCCAAGTAGAATAAAGCCTACTCCCCTATTATATTTTTCGGGTCTTTAATCATACTCCTTTTCATTAAAAGGCTGAAAGTGATAAACTATACGCACCATTGATAATATAAGAATCCTGCTTTTCGGCAATCTTAGCATACCTTATTTGAGGCGGGATCTCAACTGTTCAAGAAGATCCTCTTCGCCCCAGGGGCCATTATATTTAAGTCCATTAATAAATAAACCCGGTGTTCCGTTAACACCACTCCTCACTCCGCTTTCAAAGTCGCTTTCTACTCTTTCAGAAAGGGATTCTTTTTGAATATCTTCACTAAAACGATCCAACTCTAAGCCAATCTTTTTGGCGTATGCAAATAATGCTTCGGGAGTTAACCTGCTCTGGTGTTCATAAATAACATCATGCATTTCCCAGAATTTGCCTTGCAATGCAGCCGCTTCGGCCGCCACAGCCGCATTAAAAGCATAGGGGTGTACTTCCGATAAAGGAAAGTTGCGGAAAACAAATCTCAACCCAGCTTTCAATTTTTTTTGAACGGCCTTTATAATTGGGTATGCTTGCCCGCAATAGGGGCATTGGTAATCGCCATATTCTAACAATTCTACTGCTGCTTTGTGATCGCCCATAATGTGATCATTGCTGTTTACAGCAGGTATCAAATGAGAACTCATTGTATTTAATTTATTGGTGGTTTAATTTTTCCAAGGCATCAAGTATCCCATCGGCTCCGGGGTTTATGCCTACAGGAGATAAATAATTCCAACGAATGACTCCTTTATCATCCAGCACATATAATGCCCTCATGGATTCACCCTCCACTTCATCATACACATTGTACAATTTTGCAACCTTCCCCTTAGGTTCAAAGTCTGCAAGCAAAGGGAAATGTAATTTACGGCTTTGATTAAAAGCCAGGTGGCTCCATTTGCTGTCTACCGAGATTCCTATTAGCTGTGCGTTGTGTTTGGTAAACAATTTCAACATTTCATTATACAGGGCCATTTGGTCGCTGCAAACGGGACTCCAATCGGCAGGATAAAATGCCATGATTACATTTTTGCCAAGCAATTCGCTTAATTTAAGTTTCTGGTCGGGAGTTGAATTCAATTCAAATTCCGGGGCCTTTGTTCCTATTGATAACATATTGATTGTATTTTATTGTTCGAAATTCTCAACTATTCCGGGGGGACGCAAATTCGCCTTATCCGGGTTTTTTCCTGCTTCCCTAAGGGCCCTCCGTTGATTTAGATAATCCCAACACTGGTCTAACTCTACCTTTATTTTCTGCAAGGACTGAATATCCTGCGCAGACAAATCTTCTTTCGCATACAAACGTTCTTCTTCATTCGTAAGCTTCATGATCTCTGATAACATTTGTTTATCTTCCATCTTGTTTTAATTTAAGTTTAGACAATGTACAATAATAATGTACAATAATATTATCAAAGATAATTCATTTCAATAAAATCGTATGGGAAGATGAGCAAGGGCAAAGAAAAATCAGAGCCATATTGTTCGCGACAATCTTAATGCTCTGATTGTGTACCCGGAGTCGGAATCGAACCGACATTCTCGTGAAAGAACTGGTTTTTGAGACCAGCGCGTCTACCTATTCCGCCATCCGGGCATGAAAAGGGGTTGCGAAATTAGAAATTTTTTTAACATACACGGATACAAGTTATGGAGTCTTTCACTTTCACTTATTGTCCCTGTCATCTGCCAATAAGTTATATTTATCAATTAGTTTTTGAGAGATTTCAGGATATCTTCTCAGGTTTTTTATATACATTCTGCTCTTCATTCTTTTTAGATGGCTTTCTATTTTCCTGGCCACACCAATTTCAAGATTATCTATTTGGAAAAATAATTCCCAATCAGCATACCTTGTAGTAAAACTTCCGGGAAAGCTCTTATTTTTATGATATTCAATTCTGGAGGATAGTTTTTTTGTCGAACCGATATAAAATTTATCTGCCACTGGAGAATAAAGAATGTAAACTGCTCCCATTAAATTATTCATTTATTTATCAACCAGTCATTTGAACTGGTTTTGATCCTAATGGTTATCGGGACAGCGCGCCTACCTTCCCGATAGCTATCGGGACCGCCATCCGGGCATGAAAAGGGGTTGCGAAATTAGAAATTATTTTAGAACAAGCACCTACATTATGTTCCGGACAGGTTTTTCTAATTTTTTTAAAGCATACATACTAAACCCGAAGCTGCTCCGTTAACCACTTATATGAACCTCAACCCTCATAGTATGATAAATCGTTACTTAGTTGCATGCAGTGGCCTTTTAATAGCTCTGAACCAGTTATATATTCTGGGTTCCAATCATTTTATCATTTTCAATAATTCGTGGGTGATATTTGATGCTTTCCTGGCAAGCATATTATTCTTGACCGGCATATTCAACAATAAATATTTCTACATCACCACCTTTGTAATATGCTGCCTCTTTTTATTGCTTAGCCTGCTGCGTTTTTATCATGTGCATATTTCACTTGCCAACCCATTGAATGCCATATCATTTACACGGATATTTTTCCTTGCAATGGCTTTGTATGGTTGCATGAAGGGCTTTAAAGCCGGCGATTCGCACACAGTTATCTCATAACTGCTTTTTCAGCACGGGATATATCTCTTCCAAAAAGATAAAGCGCCATATACTCGCACTATCGGTATACCCGCCCGGGTGCACATATATAACATGGCTATTTCTATCAACTATTATGCTTGTCGGGTATCCCATACCTCTGTTCAATTGGTAACAGCCATCCTCATCTAAATGGGACACATTATACCCGATGTGATACTTTGTCTTGATTTGCTTTATGGTTGCATTATCGCCTGATGTGAGAGAAATAAATTGAAAATCGGGGTTGTCCTTTAGCGTGTCATATAACTTATTCAGCGCACGCATTTCAGCCATGCAGGGCGCGCAGGCAGCCTCCCACATATTGATGTACGTTACTTTACCTTTTAAACTCGCATTATCTACCACCCCATCGGCTCCTGCAGCCAAAAATGCAGGTAGGGGCTTATTAAGTACTTGTTGCTTCCATGAATTAAGAAGTGAATCTTCCTGGTGTTTATTTACGTCAACAGAGGATTGACCAAAACCAAATGAAGAACTGAGAAGAAATAGTATAATGATGTTATAAAACTTATAACTCATAATTATAGCTCTTACACAAAGCTTTGTAAGTCGTAAAGCTTTTTATACACACCGTTCTGAGAAAGTAAAGCAGCGTGGGTACCGCGTTCAACAATATGCCCACTTTGCATTACAATTATTTCGTCGGCGTTTTTAATGGTAGAAAGCCGGTGGGCTATTACAATAGATGTGCGGTTGGTCATCAGTTGAGTAAGGGCATCTTGTACCAGTCGTTCCGATTCCGTATCGAGCGCCGAGGTAGCTTCGTCCAAAATAAGTATAGGTGGATTCTTCAATATGGCACGGGCAAGGCTCATGCGTTGGCGTTCACCGCCCGACATCTTGCCTCCCCTATCCCCTATATTGGTTTCATAACCATTTTCCATACGGCTGATAAACTCATGTGCATGGGCTACTTTGGCAGCTTGTATAACCTGCTCGTCGGTTACATTTTTCATGCCGAAAGCGATATTGTTTTTAACCGTATCGTTAAACAATACAGTATCCTGCGTAACAATCCCCATCAGGTTGCGGAGTTGTGAAATACTCAATTCATTCAGGGGGATTCCATCAATGGTTATAGAGCCACCCGTAGGGTCGTAAAAGCGAGGCAACATATCGGCCAATGTACTTTTACCAGAACCCGATTGCCCGACAATAGCAATGGTTTTACCCTTCGGAATTTTTAAATTAATATCCTGCAAGGCATAGCCTGCATCGCCGCGCTGGTAGGCAAACGATACATTCTTAAATTCAATTTCTTTCTCAAAAGCATTTATTGGGTGCGGATTTGCAATTTCGGTTACCGTTATTTCAGCATGTAATATTTTATTTATTCTTTCCAGGGAAGCTAGTCCTTTTTCTACATTAAAATAGGCAGTAGAAAAGGCCTTTGCAGGAGGAACTAATTGTGAAAATAAAGCTACATATGCAATAAATACAGGGGCATCAAGAATATGCTTAGGGCTCCAAACAAGGTTTCCGCCTACATATAAAAGTATTGCTAATACAATCGAAACAAGCACCTCAGTAAGCGGGGAAGCGAGGTCAGTTTTGCGATACACACGGTTCATAATAGCAGTATATCGGTCATTCTCCTCTCGGAATTTGGTATGTACAATTTTCTCTGCGGTAAATGCCCGGATAATACGAATTCCACCAATAGTTTCTTCAATCATAGAAAAAAGCGTACCCATCATGCCTTTTGCTTTCGAAGAACTTTTGCGTAAGGTACCTCCCACTTTAGCAATGAGAAAGGCAGTAACAGGCAATAAAATAATAGCCAGAACCGTTAAATGCGGACTGAGAAAAACAAGAGTTATAATAATTAAAAGGATATTGAGAGGATTAACCGTTATCATTTCCAAGGATTGCATAACCGACCACTCTATTTCTGTAAGGTCATTGGTCATGCGTGCCATAATGTCGCCTTTTCTTTCAGCAGAATAATAGGAAAGCGGCAACACCAATATCTTATCATATATTTCATTTCTTAAATCTTTGATAACCCCATTACGAATAGGTGCCATATTATATGCAGCCAAATAACGGAATCCATTTTTGAGAAGAAAAATCACAATCAAAAAAATACACAGGAAAATCAGTACAAACTGAACACCATATTCATTAGTGAGGAGTTGCATGTAATATTTGGATATATCAGATACCCAAGCTCCACTGAAATGAAATTCAGGCCTTGAAGTAAACATAACCTGTTTATCTTGGGCATTTTGGGAGAGGATAAGTACATTTAAAAATGGAATTATACCTACAATAGAGAACACCCCGAACAATATAGAAAATGTATTTGCAATTACGTTAATAATTGCATATTTCTTATAGTTTCTAAGATAACGGAGTATTTTGCCTAAGCCTTTCAATGATAAGTGAAAGTGAGAGTTAAAAATTGATAATTGGTGCGCTAAATTACCAAATTAAAGACGCATAGCTACGATAATGTTTTAAAATGAGATTGAAAATCATAATATAGGCTGAACGCTACCGTTTAGAATTTATACAGAACATCATTTAAACTATCCGATAACTTTGTAGTCTTTCCCCCTTTATCTTTATACCCTCATGATCTCATCTAAAATCCGATATACCGTTATATTTTTCCTTATTTATTCATTGCCTGCCTTTTCGCAGCTTAACCTGCGTGCATATATGGATGAAGCCCGGAAGGACATGAATGAGAGAAATTATTTCGACGCCATACAAAAATTAGATGTATGCATTGAAATAAATCCGAACGAATACGTGGCCTATTTTTACCGGGGGGTTTGCAAATATTCCTTGAAAGATAATTTGGGTGCAGAGCTGGACCTGAACAGCTCCATGTCGGCTTATAATCCTTTACTCTATGATGCCTACCATTACCGCAGCCTGGTAAAATATCGCCTGGGCGATTATGAGGGAGCGGTAAAAGACATAAACCATGTGATTGAAGGAACAGCCAATAATCTCGACCCGGAATTATATGTTGAAAGAGCATTTTTCAAACTTTCCGACCAGGATTTTAAAGGTGCATTGGGCGATTGCAATACGGCACTTGCTAATCATTACGCAGGCGAAAATGTTTACCTCTGCAGAGGAATGGCTGAGAATGCACTTACCCATTACGATAGCGCTTTAATAAACTACGCTATTGCCATCAAATTGAATCCAAAGGATATTGATGTGTACCTGAGAACAGGCATGACCGATTATACGCTGGAAAAATATACCGATGCCATTATACAATACAACAAGGCATTAAAAATAGATTCAGCCTCCACATTTGCTTATTTTAATCGCTCGGAAGCCTACATAAAATTAGATAGTACCAAACAGGCGCTTACTGACTTGAATACCGTAATTACGTTTGACCCGATGAATGCTGTCGCTTATTTCAACCGGGCTGTTTTGGAAGCAGGTAAAAATCATTATACCGATGCGATTACTGATTTCGATAAGGTGCTGACCATAAATCCTAAAAATATACAGGCGCTATTTAACCGGGCCAACATAAAATCGCAAATAAAGGATTACCACGGCGCATTAGCCGATTATAATTCGGCCATTGATTTGTTTCCCTACTATGTAGAAGCCTACTATGAACGGGGCAAAATAAAAGAAGCGCTGAAAGACTATAACGGGGCAAAATCGGATTATAGAATGGGTAAAATAGCCGCCCAGATAACGCATTTGGGAGATACCTTGCAAAAAGCCCACGACTCGGCAGCGTTGGTAAGGTTGATGGCATTAAACTCCAACTTTTCGAGTGAAACCCAAAAACTGTCCGACACTACCCACATTGATTTATTACCGCTTTACCGGATGACGGTGAAAACCGCTAACCGCGAAAATGCAAACTGCATACCTGTATTGCTGAAAAAAATCCATAAGGAATATATCCACTTTTGCCTCACCAACAAAGAAGCTTCCATTGCGGATACATCGAAAGAAAACGCTTCTGTAATGAGGAATGAAAATGAGCAATCGGGCGATGCATTGCTGGAAAAAGCCGTATCGGAAACCAACATGCAGCTATTCAGCGCAGCCTCTGCCGATTATACCAAGCTGATTACCGAAGATACCGCTTCTGCCATAAATTACTTTGCACGCGGAGTTAATATGTGCCGGAAAACAGAAATACTAGGGCAACTGAATAACGACCAGCAATATTCTTACGTAAATAAAACATACAAGGTTGCCAATAATCCGTCGGTTGAGGGATATGAAAAAGCTATTGCCGACTTTAACAAAGTGATACAATTAGAACCCGACTTTGTATATGCCTACTACGACCGGGCTTATGCAAAATATAAGCTTCAGGACTTAGAGGGTGCCATACAAGATTATAACCAAGCCTTGCAAATTGATCATGATTTTACCGATGCGTATTATAACCGGGGGTTATTGCTATTCTTACGAAGCGATAAAATAGATGCCTGCGAAGATTTCAGCAAGGCGGGAGAATTAGGCTTAACGCAAGCCTATCTCATCATTAAAACATATTGTACAGAAGTTACGAAATAGGTCTATGCTTCATAGGTGTAAATACCATACAATAAATCAAAACTACCATTCAACTGATAAAACGCCCCTCATAATAATTAGGGCTTGACAACTGTTATAGTATTTATAGTTTTGTACGTAAAGATACCCAACGCTTTATGTATTTGTTTCGTTTTGACAGTAAACGCTCTTTTCAGCCGATAACAGCACATTAAGAATACAATCCATATGAAATCACCTCTACGGTTCCTTTTTATACTGCTTCTTTTAAGCCCCACATTGTTATATGCGCAACAAGCGCCTAAAGCAAATTTTTATACCACATTTCCGTCTGTTTGCGATACTCCACATTCAGTATTTTTTTTAAATCAATCAAATGGACCTCCCACCAGTTGTATGTGGTATTTTCCCGGGGCGATACCTGATACATCTACCGCTTATAATCCAACGGTTACTTACACACAGTTAGGTTACCACTCCGTCAAATTAGTGGTAAGGAACAATTACGGCTCCGACAGCCTTACCCAAAACAATTACATTTTTGTAGATAGTTTACCGCATATAAAATTTATTGGTTCAGATACTATATGCTTCGGAAGCAAAGCTACCCTTGAGGTGATTGGCAGCAAGGGATACCACTGGAGCACGGGAGCAACTACCTCTGCCATACAAATAACAGGCTTTTTCAGTTTTACTTATACCCTACAGGTAAGCAATGGCGTATGTTATAAGGATACAGGCATTAGCCTTTATGTAGATTCGTTGATGCAAATAACTTTTAAAGGCGACACCACCCTTTGCTTGGGCGACAGCACTATTATTTATGCCACCCCGAAATCATCTTCCTATCACTATTTATGGAGCACCGGTTCCACCTCCGACAATATAAAGGTATCCGGCAAAAAAACCGGTTCCTATACTTACTATCTGTCAGTTAAACACGATAGTTGTTCGGAAGATTCTTTACCTGTAACTATCAATGTATACAATTGCACGGGCATAGAGAACTACCATAACGTTTCGGGTTCAATAGTTGTTTATCCTAACCCAAGCAACGGTTTATTTAATCTTGAAATTAGGAATGAGGAATTAGGAGTTAATAATACAGTGGAGGTTTACAATATGCTTGGAGAAAAAGTGTATTCACGATTCTCCGCTTTCAACTCTCCATTTTCAATTAATTTAAGTGGCGAGCCCAACGGTATTTACCTGTACAGGGTAATTAATGAAATGGGAGATTTAATTGGTACAGGAAAGCTATCTATCCAAAAATAAACTATATATTTATAACTAACCACCTCTACTATGAAAGCAAAGAATTTACTAAAATCATTTATTTGTTTCATTTTATTATGTAGTTCTTCACTTGCTTTTGCCCAGTCGTGGAATTGGGGAAGAGCAGGATACGGTGCAGGTTTAAAACCTCAATGCTATTGCACATCTGTAGCTTCAGATATGTCGGGGAATGCATACATCACAGGTTACTATTCTAGTCAAGTATCATTTGGCTCCGATACTTTATCTAACAATGGTACTAATAGTGCTTTTCTTGCCAAATATGCTCCGAACGGAAACTTGATTTGGGCCACTCAAGCCCTTAGTGATAGTGTATATTCAACTGGTTATGGATATTCTGTAGCGACAGATGCATCAGGTAACAGTATCGTTACTGGGAGTTTTACCGGAATAATTACGTTTGGAAACTACCAGCTATCTTCAGTATATGATTATAATGCTTTCTTTCTAGTTAAATATGACCCCAGTGGAAATGTTCTTTGGGCAAAACAATCTGTCACTTCTATTGGGAACTATTACATACAAACATATGGATACTCTGTTACAACTGATAAAAACAACAATATATATGTAGCAGGCAGCTTTTCAGATACCATATGGGTAGGAAACTATGAGTTAACTACAGCAGGTCAATCGGCTCCATTCCTTGTTAAATATGATGCGAATGGAAATGTGCTGTGGGCAAAAACAGCCAATACCCGTTCTGCCAAATCATCTTCATCTGCCATTTCTGTTACTGCTGATAGCAAAGGAAACGCTTACCTTACAGGTAGTTTTACGGGCGATTTTTTATTTAACTCCCACAGCCTGGTGAGTCTCAATGTCCCTTCTGCCTTTTTAGTTAAGTATTCGGGCAGTGGCAACGTAGTGTGGGCTAAACAGAGTGACAATATAACTCTTGTTACTAGTGAGGCATCCGCAACTTCGGTTATTACGGATATTGTAAACAATGTGTATATCACCGGCAGCTTTTATGATAGTGTGAAATTTGGTTCTCAAATCCTTTATTCTCCCAATTATTATTATAATTCTTATGGCTCTGCCTTTTTAACAAAGTACGATACCAATGGAAATGTTATCTGGGCTAAGCAATCATCCTTGGGAATGAGTGGCAACTCATTAACCGCAGACCCGTCAAGTTATGCTATATACCTTGGTACAACTAATAACTTAGTTGACACTACATTCTCTTTTAGCAAGTTTTCACTCCATATTGCTCCCTGGGCCGACAACAGTAGTTTTTTATGGAAGTTCGATACCGCCGGCATTGCCATTTGCGGCTCTGCATTAGAAAATGCCGGTTATAATAATACGACAAGTATATGCTGTACCTCTGCAAGTGGATTGGTCTATCTTTACATGGCAGGGAACTTTATTAATACCGACTCAGTTACCTGTGGACCTGATATTCTGTTCTCGTACAATGGTGGGTATTCAAACATATTCGTTGCCCGCTGGAACAACTGCGCTGCCGATGCAGGAATAAATGATGTGAAAGGTGAAAGTGAACAGGTTAAAGTGTATCCTAACCCAAGCAACGGAGAATTCACCATAGTTGAAAGTGGAAAGTTGAATATGGAAAATGAAAAAAGTAATATAGAAGTTTACAATATGCTAGGGGAAAAAGTGTATTCACAATTCTCCACTCTCAACTCTCCATTTTCAATTAATTTAAGTGATGAGCCCAACGGAGTTTATCTGTACAGGGTAATCAATGAATCAGGAAGTTTAATTGGAAATGGGAAATTAGTGATTGAGAAATAGACCTTTTTAGGGAACCCTCCTAATTCACGTTTTGAACTGGTTATTCTAATTTGTTTATAAAAAAACGGGCTTTCACCCAACGTTTAAAAAACGACATCCGTTTACCCTTAAAATGAGATGTGGATAGAAAAGTATTTTATCAATAAATCGGAAGTTATTTGTATTGATATTCTGACATTTGTAAAATTATCTTTAATCCCCGAAAACAAGCTTTAAACAAAGAATAACGTAATTTTAACGATAACACAAGGTCTGTACTGAATTTTTTATTAAATTGGCCCCGTCTATTGTATCCCTCAATATATAACCTAACATACCGACGTTGCTACTAAACAACTTCTAGAAATGAAACAAAAATTACTGATATTATTATTGCCCGCGTTTCTTTATATTACAGGGATCAATGCTCAAAATGTTCGATTCCCGCTCTATAACCCTAATGGCAACAATACAGGGGTAAAAGATCAAAACACTACTGAAAGCTTAGTTTATTCATGGGATTCTACCTTAGGCTCTGTTCAAAAACAAGTAAATGCAAGCAATCAAAATTTTAATGCATTCATTCAGAACTACCAAACCTATCTCGATTCGGAACGTTCAGCCATCTACCCACAAGTAAAGAAAGGCAAATTAAATACTTCCAATTTTCAGCCTTACATTAATAATAAAAAACTAGCGCTGGTTGAGCTCTACAATAATTTTTCCAATAATAAAAATAACCTGAAAACACCTAAGAGGTTATTTCCTACGTATAATGCCCCCACCTGCGATTCTGCCTGCACCAATATGAATTTTATAACCGGAGATTTTACCGGGTGGTATGGGTATTACGAGGTTAATAGCTCAGGGGTTAATAACTTCAATTTTACCGGTATAACCGGGGGGTATTTAGGCGCCGTTAATAAAGCCTGTTTCGACCCCAATACCAGCAGCTATCAAATGCATATTACTACAGGCGGCAATGACTATCTGCTACAAACTTATGCCAGAATTAGCATGTCGCAGGTATCGCCCTGGGGGTTTGGTAATTCGGTGATGTTGGGAGATAGCACCATTCCTAACTCGGGTATGGCTATATTAAGTCAAAAATTCCAGGTTACCGCCGTTACCAATAGCATAACGTATGCCTATGCCATCCTTATAGAAAACCCTTCAAGTCATAGCTATCATGAGCAGCCATTTTTTAGTGTAACCCTGTTCGATTCCAGTGGTGATACGATATCAAACTGCGGGAAATATTTCGTTTCCGCCGGTCCCGGACTGCCTGGCTTTAAAGGAATATGGTATTCTCCGGAAGGAGATACTGTGTATTGGAGAAATTGGACACAAGTTAACGTTCCGCTCGATAAATATGTAGGCCAATGCGTAACTATCCAATTTATGGTTGGTGACTGTTCATTGGGCGGGCACTTTGGATATGCCTATGTGGATGCATCGTGCGAACAGTTTTCCATTAAAGCGTCTTCCCCCACAGGTATTATATGCGGCCGGCACGGAACGGTCACACTCAGTGGTCCTTTTGGTGCATCGGCCTATCAATGGTCAGGCCCCAAAGGTGGTATACTTAGTAGCGACACCATTGAAAATATAACTGTGGACAGTGCAGGCCAATATACCCTGATACTAACCCCTGTTACGGGCGATTTGTGCCAGGATACGCTTCATTATACTGTAAAAGGACTCGATTCTCTGGTTGCAACTGCTGCCGTTAACAGCCATATAGCTTGTTTCGGGGGAACCGGAACCGGAATAGCAAAGGCCATTAACGGATATAGCCCCTACGGATATCAATGGACGGCCCCAGGCGGAACAAATGCCATAGGTACAGGTCTTGTTGCAGGTAACTATACTGTAACCATAACAGACTCTAACGCTTGCTCGGCTACAGCTACTTTAGTAATGACCCAACCCACCCAATTAACTGCCACCACAAAAATTACACCTGCCACTTGCGGCAACAGTAATGGAACAGCTACTGCCAATCCGAACGGAGGCGTGGGACCATACGTTTATGCATGGGCGCCGGGTGGCCAAACCAACAAAACAGCCACCAATCTTTCATCTAAAACTTACACATTAACAGTTACCGATAAAAACGGTTGTACTACTACTGCAACGGCCGTTATACCTCCTTCTGTTGTTACAGCCGCCGTAAACGCAACCACATCGGTAAGTTGTTTCGGAGGTAGTGATGGAACAGCCACTGTTACACCCAATGGAGGTATATCGCCTTATGCTTATTCCTGGTCACCTAAGGGAGGCACCGGTGTTACGGCCACCGGGTTGAGTGTCGGAAGTTATACTGTAACCGTAACCGACAGCAGCGGATGTACAACCACCGCGGTGGGTACTGTTGCTCAGCCTGCAGTATTGGTGGCAAATATAAGCGGAATTAATAAAATATTATGTAACGGAGGCGTAGGAACCGCCACCGCCGCAGGAAGCGGGGGAACAGCACCCTACAACTACGCCTGGTCACCTATCGGCGGAACCGCTGCTATCGGAACAGGATTATCGGTGGGAACTTATACGGTAAACGTAACTGACAAAAATGGATGTACAGCCTCTACCAAGGTAGTTATGACGCAGCCTGCAGCAATCAGCTACGTTGTAAGTTTCACCAAAGCTACATGCGACCAGGCCAACGGAACCGCCAGCATTGCAGTGGCCGGAGGAGCAACCCCTTATACGTATGCATGGAATCCTTCCGGCGAAACCACGGCAACCGCCACAGGACTGAAAGCAGGAACCTATAATGTTTCCGTTAACGACAATAATAATTGCACAGCCAGTGCAACGGTAACAGTTACACAACCTACCCTGGTTACAGCCAGTGTTACTATCAACAGCCAGGTAAGCTGCAATAATGGTGCCGATGGATCGGGCTCTATTACGGCCTCCGGCGGAACAACTCCTTATGTCTATAACTGGAATCCGGGTGGAAATACCAATGCCAACGCGACCGGCCTGTTCGCTTTAAGTTATACGATAACGGTAACCGATGCTAACGGATGTACCGC
Organism: Bacteroidota bacterium; assembly: GCA_013288205.1. GTDB lineage: Bacteria > Bacteroidota > Bacteroidia > JABEUT01 > JABEUT01 > JABEUT01. Next base: position 33,902 of record JABDCH010000001.1, read on the forward strand.
TACCGCTGATGCATCGCTCACGGAACCTACTGCCATACTGGTTAACATTACGGAACCCAGACTCATTTGTAAAGACAGTACAGGGGATTTATTTGCCAATGCATCCGGCGGAGCCCCCCCTTTTAAATATGCATGGAGCGCAGGATGTTTAGCCACCACCAGTACAGCCCAGATAACTCCGATTACAACCATCAACTATTCGGTAGTTGTAACCGATGCTCATGGATGTACGGCAAGCGCGCAAATTATCCTTCAATTCGGACCATCGTTTGCTTCCGAAATAACCGGTAAGAAATCAGTCTGCATTGGCGATTCTACATTCCTGTGCGCCAAAGCACTGGGCGGAGTGGGTTTAGATACTTATATATGGGAACCCTCCGGCAACACTAACTCGTGTGTATATATTGCTCCGGGCAATGTCTCGTCTGTCGATTATACTGTTGCAGTTGTAGATGGCTGCGGTGCTACTTCTACGGTAAGCACCACCATTACTACCGACCCCTACCCTTCCGTTAACATGTATGCCAATTTTTATGATGGTTGCGCCCCTTTCTGTATGCAATTTCATAACGCATCCACTATACCGCTTGGAAAACTGGTACAATACAATTGGATACTTGGAAACGGGGATACCCTGAGCTCAGAGAACCCGCTCTATTGTTATAAATCAAGCGGTCAATTTGATGTAACTCTTGCTGTAACATCAGACAGTGGCTGCAGCGCAAGCCTGACTAAGAAAGGCATGATTACGGTATACAGCGCTCCGCAGGCTGCCTTTACCTATTCACCTCAGCCGGTAACCATCCTTACTCCTACTGTCCAGTTTACCGATGAAAGCCGCGACAAATATGGTATCGCTTATCACTGGTGGACTTTTGGCGATGGCACTGATTCAATCAGTAACACAACAAATCCTACCCACACTTACCAGGACACAGGCACCTACTGTGCAAATCTGATTGTAATGAATGCCCGTGGCTGTTCAGATACTATAACCAATTGCCTGATTATAGGCCCTGCCTTTACACTATATATTCCTTCCGCCTTTACGCCCAATGGTAACGGACTGAATGATGTGTTTAAACCGGTAGGCGAATACATCAAAAATTTTGATATGTATATTTTCGATAGGTGGGGTATGGAAATATACCATACTTCCGATATGAATACGGGCTGGAACGGCGCTGTACACGGAGTTGGCGCAATATGCCAGGAAGATACCTATATCTATAAAATAACCGTAACCGACTCGCAGGGCACCCTGCATTCCTATGTGGGTAATGTGAGCCTGCTGAAATAAAGAAAAACCTATTTTATTTGTTCTACTACAAAAGAACCCATCCATAAAAACGGTGGGTTTCTTTTATTTAACAGATGCCGGAGGAATCAGGCGCTTTTCTTAATACCTAAAATGCCGATGATAATAAGGGCATAGAAAAAGAAATCTGTAATATTGAAAGAAGAGGTCTTGAATACAAAAACATCCATCAGTTTTAACCCTACAATAGAAATAGCTACCCAAACGGCAAATGCAACAGCAACAGGTATTTCTTTCATAGCCAATGAAAAGAAAAATATGTTTGTAAGCCCGAATAAAACATATCCCAAAGGTGGTAGCAGAATTTTTGCATTAACAGGCTCGGCGAAGTAAAGTTTTACCGGTGTATCTATTATTTTTTTCATGTCAACATATTTCAGCGAATAAGTCCACCATATTTCTGAAAAAGCGGCAATGAAAAGATATACCCACCGGATAAGCGGCACAGTCATAACTAATAGTATTTGTCGGTTAGATAAACTAAAATCTGGGCCTTGTATTTTTTGTATTTACGCTTAAATGCGGAATTTTTTTTTACCCATTTCATTAAATCTTGCCTCCAGTAAAAATACCAATGCCATTTTATATTACCACGCAATTTATTTTCATCCATCCGCTTCACCGAATAAACATGCTGTAGGAAATAATCATTCGGATATTCATAATACAATCCGAATTTCTCGGGCTTGAAGTCCGGAAGGTATGCAGTACCGAAAAGCCAATCCCACAAAGAAAATTTAGTGGAGAAGTTGGCAAAGAAAACCTGGTTGTAATCGGCATGGTGCCATTGGTGCATTTCGGGGCCGTTGATTACCTTTTTGAATTTACCCAGGCTCACATTAATGTTAGAATGGATAAACATTCCCCACATGGCATCTATCAATGCTTTTATGGGAACAATAATAGGATTTGCTCCCAGTAAAATAATAGGCGCAAACTCAATGGTTTGGTTAATGATAATTTCAGCTATATGCGAACGTGAACCGGACAGCCAATCCACTTCTTTATTGGAATGGTGTGCCTCATGCGTGCGCCATAAAAGCTTTGAGTTGTGCTGCCAGCGGTGAAACCAGTAGATGTAAAAATCGTGGGTGATGAGAAAAAATAACACTTGCGCCGCAATGGGCCAGTTGGTTACAATATGCAACGAGGAGAGATGGTAGTGCTGGTCTATCGGATAAATAATATAACTGAAGATAAGTATCTTCAAAAAGAAACTTTGAATTAATGTGTACCAGACAAAGTCTACAAAAAAGCCCTCCCTGAAAATAGGGAGGCCTTTTCGGTAAGGAAATATCCGCTCCAGCAAAATAATCACAAGCGCGGTTGTTATAAGCAGCGCGGTTGTGACTATTTCAACTGAAGCTAAAGACATAAATTATTTGGTTTCCTGTAAGGTTTCAGAGTTTTGTCTTCTTAATCTTTTGCGGGCGCCCAATTCGCTTTCGTATACTTTCTTAACTCCGTCGCCAATGGCAATTTCAAAATCCCTAATATCCCTTACCATACGTTGCATACCTTGTGGTTCAACCGATGCAGCGTGGTCAGAACCCCACATAGCGCGGTCGAGCGTAAAATGCCTTTCAACAAAGGTAGCGCCTAATGCTACGGCACAAACGGTAGGCGACAAGCCTGTTTCGTGGCCTGAATATCCAATCGGAGTTTCAGGGTACATTTCCTCAAGCGTGTTTATCATCTTTAAATTTAATTCCTTCGGAGGACATGGATAAGCTGAGGTGGAATGTGCAATAAGTACATTATCCAGGCCGAATTTATTGGTAGCGGCAGTTATTTCATCCATGGTTGACATTCCGGTGGAAAGAATATAAGGCTTGCCGGTAGATTTCACTTTTGAAATCAACGAAAAATCGGTGAGCGAAGCAGATGCCATTTTATATACCGGTGTATCGAATTGTTCCATAAAATCAACGGCTTCTTCATCCCAGCAGGAAGCAAACCAATCAATGCCGCGCAATTTACAATGAAAATCAATCTCATCATATTCGGCTTTGCCAAATTCTATTTTATGCCTGTAATCAATGTAGGTCATTCTGCCCCAAGGGGTATCTCTCTCCATATACCATTGGTCTTTGGGAACACACAGTTCAGGAGTGCGTTTTTGAAACTTCACCGCATCGCATCCGGCAGCAGCAGCTTCGCTGATTAATTTTTTGGCTATTTCTACCGAACCATTGTGGTTAATACCCACTTCAGCAATAATGTATACCGGCTCTCCGTAGCCTATACTCCTTTTATCCCTGATTTTGATTGTTTTCATAGTGTTGATTTTTATAAAGGTTTAATTACTGTTTTCTATTTTAATTTGCTTTGTGATTGAACATTCATCACTCATCATTTATAATTCATCATTTAAATGGCCGTCCATCCCCCGTCTACCACCAGGTTAGCGCCTGTCATATACGAAGAAGCGTCGCTGGCAAGGAACACAATGGCTCCCTGATAGTCGGTAGGCGCAGCCATTCTTTTTAATAAGGTGCGCTTGCTGTAATTCTTTACAAAATAGCTGTCCTGGTTATTTTCCACTCCACCCGGTGAAAGGGTATTTACCCGCACATTTTTATCGCCCCAGTACGATGCCAAAAATTTAGTAAAACTAATTACGGCCCCTTTGGTTACCGGGTACGAAACCGATTTGAAGAAACGTTGGTGGCCGGCTTCATTTTTATAAATGCTTTGGTCGGGGGCCACCATCCCATAAGTAGATGCAATATTGATGATACTGCCTTTTTTCTTTTCGGCCATTACAGTACCCAGTACTTGCGAGCACAGAAACACACCCGTAATATTTACCTGGATCGATTTATCCCAAAGTTCGATCGGGTAGTTTTCAAACTTGCTTTGCTCGGCTGCTGCAGCAGGGTTTTCAAACATATCGTTAACGGCGGCATTGTTTACCAAAATATCGATGGTTCCATATTTCTGTAAAATCTTTTCTTTGGCTGCACGAAGGGAGTGTACGTTGGTTACATTCACGCCCAGCCCCATGTGCTGGCTACCCATTTGCATGGCAAATGTTTTGCATTTAGCATCGTCCATATCGGCCACCACTACGCTGGCACCCGCTTCGGCCAAGGCTTTGCAATGCTCCTTACCCAATAGGCCGCATCCGCCCGTAACAACCGCTATTTTATTTTCCAGTGAAAACATCTTCATATTAGTTCGTGGCTACGGTTGGTTTGGGTTTCATATTAAAGTTGCTCACCTTGCGGAACACAGCTTCCACCGGTTGGCCCTTCAGTAATTCTTTTACGTTATTATTTTCTACTGCTTTCTTCAAAAGAGGCAATACATCAGCATAGGCCTTTAATGTGTATTCCACATCGGCATCGCTATGGCTGAAGCACATATTGTGGAAACCGCCCCAAAGAATTCCGCGCTTGATCATTTCCTGTTGCACGAATGATTTAAGCACAAGTGGATCCCCTGCGCTCGCATCAAACGTCATAATGGTACGGCAATCGAAGCCAGAGCATTTGGTATAGTTAGCAATACCTAAATCAAAAGCTATTTTATTGTAGCCATCTTTCAGTTTACGGCCTTGTTTAGCAAGTTGTGCTTGCACATTCTTTTCTTTCATTTCGTTGATGGTAGCCATAGCTGCAGCAATCGAAAGTGCTTCGCCGCCAAACGTGGTAAAGAAGAAAACCTGTTCATTAAAGAGTTCCATTACATCTTTTCTTCCGGTAAGGAGAGAGATAGGCATGCCATTGGCAAATGCTTTGGAATAAACTGCCAAATCTGGTTTTACATCAAAATATTCTTGCGCACCACCCAATGCGACGCGGAAACCTGTCCACATTTCATCAAAGATGAGAAGTGTACCGTTAGCACGGCAAACCTTTTGCAATTCATACAGGAAATTGTTTTTAGGTTCTTCAAATACGAAAGGTTCTAATATCACGCAAGCAACATCCTCATCCAGCGCTTCTTTTATTGAATCAATATCGTTGTAATTGAATGTATAGCTAAGGTTGGATGTTTCTTCAGGGATACCCTTGTTACGGCTGGTTACACCAATGTACCAATCGTGCCAGCCATGATAACCGCAGCACAATACTTTCTTTCTTCCTGTGAATGCTCTTGCTACACGCACGGCAGCGCTACACACATCGGCGCCGGTTTTGCTTATGCGAACTGCTTCAGCATTCGGAATTATATCGTGAATCATTTCAGCCAACTCAACTTCCGATTTATGCATCAGCGAAAAAGTGATACCATCCTTTAATTGTTCTATGATGGCGTTATCCACCCTGTCGTAGCAATAGCCCAATGAAACGGGACCAATGGCCATATTGTAATCGATATATTCGTTTCCGTCAACATCCCATACATGCGAGCCTTTGCCTTTGGCAAGATATTTTGGAGCAACGCCTTTTACATATTGTCCGGGGCCCTTAGCGAGGGTTTGGGTAACGGGTGTCATAATCTTCAAAGCTCTTTCATAAAGCCTGTCCGAATTAGTAATGTCGGGATAGTTTTCGTTAAACTTGATGGTGTTTGTCATAATATATTTTATTTTAAGGATACAAGTACATTTTCTAACTCACGAACGGTGTGTTCGGCAATTTTTTCAGGAGTAAACTCTTCAAATTCAAACACACTGTTCAGCAGGGCAGGTTTGAACCACCTATTACGCAGCGCCATCGGGAAAACAGGGCACGTGATAGTATTCTTTAAGAATATTTCTGCCAGGATACTGAATAATCCTCCCGTCAAAAAGTGGTCTTCCACCGTTACAATTAGTGAGGTATTTCCGGCAATGTTCAGGATGAGTTCTTCATCCATCGGTTTCAGGCTGCGCAGGTTTACCATCCCTACAGAATATCCCTTTTCTTCCAGCATCGCTTTTGCCCGGAATGTATTTTCAAACAATAATCCGTACGTAAGCAGGGTAATATCATTTCCTTCGGAAATCACTTCTGCTTTACCGGGAACATAATCACTATGCTGGTAACTCATCTTCTTATTATTGATGCGGATGTATGCAGCATTGGGAGAATTAATCATATCAGGCAGCATAGCAACCAAATCATTCTCATCGGCGGGAGCATATACTTCCATGCCCGGTATGCCGCGAAGGATAGATACATCTTCAATAGCCTGGTGCGTGGGACCATTGGCATCAGATAAAAAGCCCGGAATGTAACCACACAATTTTACCGGGAGATGGGCTATGCCCACATCGGTGCGGATAAATTCAAATGCCCGCATGGTTAAAAATGAGGCGAGTGCATGCACCACAGGTATGCGTCCGCGGAGAGCTAACCCGGCGGCAGCGCCAATCATGGTTTGTTCGGTAATTCCGGTATCAATAAACCGATCTCCAAGCAGGGCAGGCATGTTACGGATAAGGGCTCGGTTTTCGGCCGTCATCACTACAATGCGTTCATCTTTCTTTGCAAGCCCGGCAAGGGTTTCTTCGTAATTCATATTATCGTACTATAAGTGTTTCTGATTCTAATTTTGCTTTTGCTTCTCCGTGTAATTCCCGCACTAATGCGCCTGTTTCTTCGCGGGTGAAGTTACAGAACCAGCGGTCGGCACGGGCCTCAATGCTGGGTAGTCCTTTGCCGCGAACGGTGTCGGCTACTATTACATTTACTTTGCCTCCGGTGGTGTTGATTCCCTTAAAGGCTGCATTTATTTCTTCAAAATCGTGGCCGTTGATGCGGTTCACGCTACAATTGAACGCCTCAAATTTCTTTTCCAGTGATTCGAGCGGTATCAAATCTTCGGTGCGGATGTTAGCCTGGAAGTGGTTCCTGTCAACAAGGAAGATGAGGTTATCAAGCTTATAGGCATTGGCCACAAGCAAAGCTTCCCAAAAAGTGCCTTCATTCATTTCGCCGTCACCTGTTATTACTACAATGCGGTTGGTTTGTTTCTTCATTTTGCAATCGAGCGCTACGCCAATAGCTACCGATGGAAGATGTCCCAGCGAACCGGAATGAAATTCTATCCCCGGAATGGCCCTGTTAGGGTGCCAGTAAATGCTGTCGTTGGTAGAAAGGTGGTTTAGCAGGCGTTCCTTTTTAATGAATCCTAATTCGGCTAAGGTACCATATAAAGCGGGCACATCATGTCCTTTGGAAAGGAATAAATAATCACGTTCGGGGTCAGTTAGGTTTTCAGGAGTAACATTTAAAAATTCGCTGTAAAGGTACACAATCAAATCGGCGCAAGAGAGCGATGCCCCGATAAAGCAACCTCCTTCGGCTGACATGTTAATGATGTGTTCCCTCACGTTAAGCGAGCGGATTTCCAGGTTTTCTATTTCGGCTTTATTCATAATTATATTGTCGTCCGTGTTTGTTCAGGTTTTATAGTTTTCAATTCATCCAAATGATTCCTGTACCAGTTTACCCCGGCGAGGTGACCATTTATTTTCATCAGTTCGGGTTTCCTGTGTAATAAATCCAAAATGTCGTTCATGCTGAATACCGGATTTACAGGGTACAGCGCATCATATACGCTTTTTATAAATTCATAATCTTCGGGGTAATCAATAGTCCAGCGGTGCGACATAGAATAGTCGGTATCCGGCAGGGCTACATTACCAATATTGAATTTATCGGGGTTTTCCCAGATATAAGGTGTTGTATGTTCGCGTTCCAGCTCACGATCCGCATTCTTCCATGCATCCGACAAGGCATCCATAGTCATCACCTCCACATCGTTCCCGTCGGGATAGGAAGCGGGATGCAGGTTGCTTACATACTGATATATATTACGATGTTCAAGGAAATAGCCAATTACGTTATCAATAATGGCAGGGTCAATAAGTGGACAGTCAGAAGGAATTTTTACTACCACATCGGCATTAAAAAGTTTGGCCGTTTGGAAATGCCTGTCGAGTAAATCGGCGGAGCTTCCGCGATAACAGTAAATACCTTCTTTGATGCAAATTTGCTCAATCTCGTCATCTTCTTTATACACCGTTGTAGAAACTACCACCGTGCCTTTTAGTTTAGATGCCACGATACGTTCCAACTGGCGCAAAAAGAGAGCCCTTCCCGCAAGGGGAAGAAGCACTTTATTTGGCAGCCGTGTTGAGCTGCAGCGAACCTGCATAACGGTAACGATATTCGGGTTCGCAGAGGTCATGCAGCAATGGTTGATTTTTTAGCAGCCGATTTATTAACCGCCGGTTGATAGGTTGCCAGTTGTTGCCAGAACTCTTGTTTGGTACCGCTGAATTCAATATATTTTGTACAGATCTCGGCAATATTTTTAGCAGAGGTGCCACTGTTTTGAACGGGTAAAAGTTTTTTTAATTGCCCCAAGTCAAAATACGAATGTACTTCTTTGCCCAATGCCATGCCCAGGTATACTACCGATGAAAATTGGGTAATGAGTATGCTGCAATTAGCAATCATGGCATTCAGGTTACCATTGGTGTGCACCAGCGAACCGGCAGGGGCATGTTTCTTTATTTCGCGGGTGGCCCTTGCGTGGTTTTCGTTTGGATGTAATTTGAATATCAATCTTCTTCCTCTAGCAATTTGAGCGCAGCGTTTTATAAATTTTTTGCGGTTATCAACGCCATAGCATTCGCGTATGTCGGTAGTGGCAACCAACACATGTCCCTTTTCTTTAAAATCATTATGGAGGAACGATTCCGCATTATCAAAATTAGGGATGCCGGTAACTACCATCTTTTGGCGCCAGGTTCCTCCTTCCGAAAATTTATCTTTATATCCTTCCGAAGCCACGCAATATACATCGCAGCGATTGAGGGAACCATTCAATGAAGTGCTGGCAAGATAAGCTGGCAGGTCGAATTGCTTCACAATCCGGCTCCACAATGAAAGCGGGTCGGTCATGCCTTCCTGAACAAAAATAGTTTTGGTGTGTTTAAAACGGTAAGGAACAATTAGCTCGGTGCATATCACAACCAACTCATAGTTGTTTCCATACACTTCAGCACGATAATCGTTAGGTAGGTTATGTTCTTTTAAATATTGTTCAGATTGTTGTTTGAATACTCCTCCAAGAATGGAGTTCTCCGTTAGCCCGGCTTTAACTGCCACTTTTAGAATAGGATTATCGGCGAAGAGTTGGCTGAAATAGCAATCGTAACCTTTCAGATACGATGCTATTTGGTGCATCTGTGTAGTTTGATTGAGAGACCCTGTTATAAATAGTATCTTCTTCCTTTGCATACACGAATTTTTATCTGCACCACTCTCTGAATTACCCGCAAAATATATGATTGAACGATTCTGCATTCGAATTACTTTAAAAGGGGGTTGCGAGGGATGAATCTGTACATACTATTGTTTTGATATAAAAACATGGTAATGAATGCACAATCAATTAATTGACAATGCAATTTAAGAAAATTCCGGTTTTCTCTACCGTTAAAGAGTCCTTTTTAAGATAGACCAGTCCAATTTTATTATATTGAACTGACAGTGAATTATTTATGCCGTAGTGGAAGAAAAATTTACGGGGGAGACGACTTGAGCTGCAATTACATTGCATTATGTTACTGATACACACATTATTTTCGGTTAACTGGCCCAAGCTATATCTACATGATTATACAATTCCTGGTATTTGTTTGTTAATGCAACCCGTTGTTCCCTTTCGTGCTGCAAATAAGCCCTGCAAATAGTTGCAATTTTAAGCGATGAGGTTCCGCCGTTTTGAAGGGGTGCCAGGCTCTTCAGCTCATCAATATCAAAATACGAGTGCACTTCTTTGCCCAGTTCAAGCCCAACATAAGCCAGGGTAGAGTATTGCGTAATCAATACATCGCTATTAGCTACCATGTGGTTAGGATTGCCGTTTGAATAGGTGAGAGTACCTCTGGGAGCCCATTTTTTCACCTCGTTGATTGCCCTTTCCTGCAACTCATTGGGGTGGAATTTAAAAATCAATTGGCGGCCATCAGCAATATTAGCGCAATTCTTTATGAACTTTTTCCGGTTTTCAAACCCATATAATTCCCTTATATCTGATGTAGCGGCAAGTACATAATTTTTGTGCGGAAAATCGTTGGTGAAATAGGCTTGCATGTCGTCGAAGTTGGGCATACCCGTAACAATAATCTTCGACTCATCGGTACCTGCTGTTGCAAACTTGTCTTTATAGCCCTGCGAGGCAACACAATATATATCACATTGGTCAGATGCCCCGTTGAGCGCAGTGCTCATGGCATAGTATCCCGGCAATCCCATGGAAAGCACTATTTTGCTCCATATCGTCATGGGGTCGGTCATGCCTTCTTGTATGAAAATCGTTTTTGTATTCCTGAACTTTTTCGGGAAAACCATATCGCTGCACATCACCACCAATTCGTAGGTATTACCCAACGCTTCGCCGCGATAATCACTTTTAAGTCCGTGCTGATTATAATAGTTTTCTGCTTTCTCCCTGTATGTGTCCGAAATTATCACACTCTCCACCAAACCCGTTTTCATTAACAGATTGATGGCCATCCCGTCGTCGAACAATTGAGAAAAGTAACAATCGTAGTCGGGGGTGAGGTGCGATGCAATTTTATGCATCTGTATGGTTTGATTGAGGGAGCCTGTCAGGAAAAGGATTTTCTTTTTAGGCATATAATAAACGTATGTTGAGATTCATTTCCAATGCTTACAATGCAAAGAAATAAAACACCGTTTACGAAAAGGTTACTGAAACTTTAAGTTAAGTATAACAAAAAGTTACCTCAATATGACGGAATCTTATCCTCGTCTTAACAAACAGGATACATTACTCAGGAGAACTGGAACACTCCTGCAATAGCAAAGTGGTCGGACAAGTCGTGGAACTTTTCGTGCCACTGTTTGCGAAACACGTTAATGAACATCCGGGTATCAAATTTATGATGCTCGTTTTTATGATAGTCGTTACAAGTGTACAATATGTAGTCTATCAGTTGGGGTTTTTCTTTTTCCCCTTTGATGAGATCATTTACGGTATGGTCGTACGAAAAGGTATGTTCTCCATGCAGCGGAAATTGCCTTGCACGAAGAATATTTAATATCTGCTCATACTTTTCCGACTCGTGGTGCATGGTATTGAAATCGCCTGCCAGCAATTGCGGAACGCCGCTTTCGGCATAAGGCTCCAATAATTCCCTGCGAATTTGTTCGCATTGCAACGCTCTTATTTTTTGCGATGGCTTCCCGCCAAATTCCGATTGCAGGTGCGTACCCACTAACTGGAATGCAAACCCATTTTTTTCCGATTGAATAAGCATGGCGCCTTTGCAGGCAAACCAGTCGGGACCGCGACCGTTTACGAAATACATATTCTTCACTACCATAAACGGAATCTTGCTGATGATCCAGATGCCGGAATTGGTCTTCCACATTACATTCTTTGGCGGATCGCCCGACTCATAAGGGAAATAAGAAGCGAGCCCCTTGCGTATGATTTCGCGCGCTGTGCTGTCGAATGCTTCCTGGAACACGATCATATCAGCATCTTCATCTTTCAGCACATTCACAATTTCGCATGCTCTTTTCGACTGGCCCGTACGCATTATAAAGCGCGGAAGCATAAAGATGTTCCAGGAAATTATTTTGAGGCTATTGCCGTTTTCAGTTAGTATCGAAGTTTGGGGAGACGGAGTATCTATCGTGTTATTTTGGTTATCGTACGAGCTTTGAGGAGCCACCTTTTTTTGCATTCCGTCTGTGTTTTTAGACGGTGCAAAGTTCCGCCAAGCATCTTAAGCCAATATTACATGAGCTTTATCAAATTATCAATTCACCGCTTTTAAAAGACACTTAGAAAACCTATCTTTGCTTGAATAAACGCCTAAATCATGAAAAATAATTTTGTTTCCGCATGCACTTTTTTCACTTCAGCAATGATATGCTTTTCTTTGCAGGCACAGCAAAACCTGCAAGGTTTGTACAATCAGCTAAGGCCGGTTGCGCAATCATCTGTTAACTCAGAATCAGCTACCGGCAAGGGATACACGCCTCACCTTACTCCGCTATTTGCATTACAAGAAAAAACAAAATCATTTCATCCCAACGTATATTCTACTCATTCGCATACCCGGGTGGGTTCATATCCTGATACGCTGATTGTGGGTGTTAAGCCTTATGATACACTTATCATCACAGGCACACTTACCCACAACGGCCCCATATTTGTAGCATTGAACGGGGTGTTGATCATTAAAAAAGCGACACTCACCAATTTGGGCGATATAGATGTTTTCAATCATGGAAAAGTGATTATTGATTCTTCCACTTTATCTTTTCCGCAGAGTTACTTTTACCAACGTTCACTCGTGCTGATTAATAAAGCGACAGTAACTATAAGCAATACCACACTGGCCTATGGCGGGCTATCGCACAATTGCGAGGTGGCAGATACGGCGGTGCTTACGCTGAATAATGTTACGCAACCCGACTGGATGACAACCGGCATCAACAACAGCGGTACCATTTCCATAAACGGAACAAACCAGGCAGGTGAATTTATTTTACAAGATTATTGTACGCTGAATATTAAGCATGCTACCAATGCTTTGCTGTGGCACCAATTCTCTGATACATCGGTTATCAATTGGTCGTTTGGAATGCACGATACTACTTACGGTTACCAGTTTAATAACACCAAGCCGGGAGTTCGCGGAATTGAATATCATGTGAATGCTGATTCGGTTTATGATATCATGTGGGGCATGATGCCTTCTGCACGTTCTACTGTAAACATTACCAATTCTAAGATCCGTTCCATAGGGTTGTGGTTTGACCGCCCGGCCGATTCAACACAAGTTTCCGGAATGACCGATAATGCCACCTACTCCAACTTCACCACTCCCCTATCCGACCGCACTCTTACGTTCAGTAATTGCACAGTAGAAACCTGGAGCTTTTATGTTTTCCATAAATCCATTATCAATGTAACGGGATGCATTGCCGGAGAAATAGGAACAGAAAATGCTTCGAAAATGTATGGTACCGATTACGTGGTTGATGGCTCGGGTGGCTATCATTGGTCAGCCGATACATCACTGATATTTGCCGATGGAGCTACCGTATATACCTATGTACGCAGCGAAGGGAACAGCCTCTTCATTTTTGCCTATGGCTCTGTAGGCGGCTCGGGCGCTGAGGAAGCCATTGATAAATCTTTGCTGATCATGGTACAGAGTTCTCTGCCTGCTGACCCAACAGCCGTTAACGGAGGCGCTGCAGAGCTGGACAACATCAATTCGCCGGGCAACTTATTCGCCGATTCCATCGCACCTGTTTATGGCTCTGCATGGATTCACCGGGGACCCACCAGCGCATGGATGTATTTTAAAAATTGGCAACTATTTTACCATGCGGTTGACAGCAGCAAATGGATTCCTATAACAGGCCTTGACACCAACCCTGCAAGCAATAGCTTACTTGCCAACTGGAACACACATTCACTTGCCAGCGGAACTTATTTACTCGAATTGCAAGTTACCGACACATGGGGAAACAAGGTAGATGCCGTGAGAGAAGTTACGTTGTTACCATTGATTTTAGGTATTGATAATCTATCAGCATCCTCCGGTATGAATGTTTACCCTAACCCGAATAATGGAGAATTCACCATAGTTGAAAGTGGAAAGTTGAAAATGGAAAATGGAAAGAATAACATAGAAATATATAATATGCTTGGGGAAAAAGTGTATTCGCAATTCTCCACTCTCAACTCTCCATTTTCAATTAATTTAAGTGAAGAGCCTAACGGCATTTATCTTTATCGGGTTACAGCAGAAGATGGCAGCCTGATTGGTGAAGGTAAATTGATGATACAGAAATGATATTATCGTAATGGAGGCTTCCGATGTGTGCAATAAACTGCTATTCCACCGAAAGCATCTTTATCCTTTTGGCATAAGGCCCGGCCAGCATAGAGCAGATGAATGAAAAGGTGCGGTTTTGTGGTACAATAAACTCTACCCGGTAAGTGCCCGGCACTTTGGTTCCGTTCACGAGTGTTTTAATTTTCCTTCCTGCATCATCAAATACTTCTATTTGCACGTGCTGCGTAACAGGTATGGAATACGTTATAGTAGTTGTTCCCCGGAATGGATTGGGTACATTTTGCAATAGGGAATATCCGGCCAAATCTTTTACTGTTTCTGTTGCCAGTGTAGAAGATTTAGAGTATTTATATACCCGCTGCCCCACTGCATAGCCCAAGGTATCGCTTAAAAAGCGCATGCGGTTCAGATTAACCAACAAATTAGAAGGCTTAACCGTATCCCAGGTTTTGCCGCCATTGCTTGTGTGCAATGCATACGTATTGCCTCCTACCCATCCGTCCGTATCATTTGCAAATCCAATACCCTGGCTCCATCCATAAGGCACTTTGGTAAGTATTTCTTCCGTCCAGGTTTTGCCCCTGTCGATTGATTTGAAAAACCGAAGCGTATTATTGCTATACAATTCTTCCACTGATACATAGAATACATTGGCAGAAGGATGGTTGAATTTCCAGCAATGGTTGCCTTGCATACTACCTGTAATTTTCTTTGTCCAGGTTTTACCGCCATCTGCTGTAAAAAGAATAACAGAATAGGATGCGCCCTCGCTGGAGCTATTACCGCCCACCACAAAGCCTGAATCGGGAGTCATAAAATAGGTATCTATTAACATACCTGCCGAATCCATTTTTTGAGAGTAAAAGGTTTTTCCCTTGTCGGTGCTTTTCATAAAATAAGCAGGCCCGTCAAACCTTCCTGTTGCCATTACAGTAGTATCATTCACTACTGACATACCGCAAATACCAATGGGCTTCGAACCAATGATGACAGGCAATTGAAGTGTTTTACCACCGTCGGATGTTATATACATAGGGTTGGTATCATTGGTGGGAGCCCAGTTGCCGGGACCCAAATTACCTACGCAACCGTGGAGTGAATCAAAAAAACCTACACAGCGAAACGACGAGGGTTGATTGATTAATTGCGCCCATGTATTGCCGCCGTCTTTTGTATTCCATACCTGTCCGCTTACATTTACTACCCAGCCTACTGTGGGATTGATAAACCATACATCATCGTGGCGGAATGTTTGAGCAGGAGAGTTGGGCAGAAGCTGCCATGACTGAGCAATAGAAAATGAATAGTGAAGAATAAAAAGTACAGAATAAAAAAGTAATTTCAGTTTTTCCATGCGCAATTTAGGCCTTTATCAACTAATACGTGCTTAATCTTCAAATCGTTAGGTAAATATAAAAATAATACACTTTATACTCAAATCAGTTCGTGCTTTATCTTTTTCGGGAGGCTTTCAAACACCAATTCGTAGGAGTGGTCTATTATTTCAAGCAGCAGTGCTCGAGGCAAGCCCCCATCCATATATACGGAGTTCCAGTGCTTTTTATTCATGTGGTAGCCGGGTATAATTTCACTATATCTTTCCCTTAATTCTACGGCACGTTCAGGGTCGCATTTAGCATTGAAACGATTACCTTCATCAACACTCGCTATAAGGAATATTTTTCCACCTACTTTATAAACCAGGGTAAGCTCCCCAAACGGGAAGGTTTCCTCCACGCCTTTTTTCTGAAGACAATAATCGCGCAATTCTTCTATATTCATCTTCTTACAGATTGAGGTATAAAGATACTTATTAATTAATTGAAAACAGTATTGGTGTCTGTCATACGTCATAACGCGATATATATCTTAAAAAGAATAACTAATATTACATCGCCTTTCGGCAGTAATTACATCACAACACCGAGCAAATATGAAAATAATAGCGTTAAAAGGACCGGCCAATAGCGGTAAAACATACACCCTTAATACAGCTTATACTTTATTGCTAAATGCAGGATATGTACAGGTTAGGGGCTATTTTACCCAAGCCGTTGTATATAACTTTTTAGGGGAGAAAGTGTATGGAAGCCTTGATTTTACTGACATTTTAATGCATGGTGAGAAGAAGACAGGCATAACCACGGGAACCAAAAATGAGCTTGCTGCCACGCTTGAGTTATTTCAAAAAGCAGGATGCGATACGGTAATCTGCGCCTGCCATGATTCGGATGAAGATATAAACACTATTGAATCGTATGGGGTTCCTGTTTTTATTGAAAAAACTCCGCAGGATACCGTCTCCCTAAAGAGAATCAATGATTTTACCTTTGCCAAAAAGCTGGTAGAACTGGTGTAAGGGAGCTAAGAACAAGAGTATATAGGGCATCCCCTTTTTCCTCTTAGTTCTTAGCTCTTAACTTTTACTTCTGTATTACCAATTTCCCGTCTCCAATTAAGTTGCCTGTCTCGTCTATAACATGGTATAGATAAATACCATTGGGCTCACCACTTAAATTAATTGAAAATGGAGAGTGGAGAGTGGAGAATTGCGAATACACTTTTTCCCCAAGCATATTGTAAACTTCTATATTGCTTTTTTCATTTTCCATTTTCAACTTTCCACTTTCAACCATGGTGAATTCTCCATTGCTTGGGTTGGGATATACAAGCACGCTGGCATTTTGTGATGAGATAGAAGCTACGCCGTTAGTTAAAGTACAGCTTCGCCATCTGACCACAAAAGTACTATATCCGGCTCCAGTCCCTAATACAGTATCACCGCTATAAAAGAGGGTATCTCCAAATATACTCGATAAATAAATATACTTACCCAAAGGGTCGGAAGCTACACCATTAGTGGCTTCTGAGCTACGATTGTCAAGCAGGGAACCGCAAAGAGGGGATCCCGCTGTGTCAAATTCCATTATAAAAGATGAAGTTTCAATTAAAGGATTAGCTAGGGTGTAACTACCAAAGCTTACTTGTTTAATGTACTTAGCTTCGTAACTGGTTCCTGTCAGATAAATATGATTATATGCATCTGCAGCTAATCCATCGCCTATCCATTCCTCAGATGATTTTTCGGCCCAAATAGCATTGCCATTTACATCATATTTAGTTAAAAATATGCTGTATTGTCCGGGTGAAGACAAGGTATGGGAGCCAAACTGTACATTATTTTCAAAACTCCCCGTGATATAAGGATTTATACCGTCCGTTATTACTGAACTGCCCATACATAAGCCCCCTGCGTTTTGCTCTGCCCATAATACACTACCCGCTGCCGAGTACTTTACTAAAAAGGCTCCTCCCCCAACCAGTGAATATGAACCAAAAGAAAGAGTATCTGAAAAATATCCGGTTATAAATGAATTTCCCAATTTATCAGTTGCAACAGAATAAGAACTTCCCCCATAATCAGCCGCTGAAGAAGTTTTAGATTGCTCCGCCCATAACGCATTTCCATTAGAATCATATTTCACTATAAATACAGCTCGGTCATTTCCCTGGCTCGTATTGAACATGTTCAAGGTATAACTTCCAAAAGATACCGTGTCTTCAAAATCTCCGGTTGCAAACACATTGTTGAACATATCGGTAGCGATAAAACCCGTACCTGCCAAACTAGTTTTTGTAGGCGCTTGAGATTGTTTTGCCCAAAGCGGATTCCCATTCGAATCAAATTTTGCCAGGAAAACATCATTACCCAAAGGACTTATTAATGTAGATGCACCTATTTTAATAGTATCACCGAAACTGCCTGCTATATATACATTTCCCGATTTATCTGTCGTAATACAATCACTGGTATTACTTCCGCTGATCTGCCTTACCCAAACAACGGCTCCTGCCGGGTTATACTTAGCCAAATAGGTAACGCTATATTTCCCCATTAACTTGGTATTACCAATATATAAAGTATCCGTTTGGGTAGTCCCGGTAACATAAGCGTTACCACTTCTATCAGTAGCAACAGGGCATTGCGGGTCAGCAGGAGTTTTTGTAAATGCATTGGCGGTCCATAACCAGCTTTGCCCATGGGAGAATGAAAAATGAAGAACTAAGAATGAAAAGCTGAGTAGTAATTTTATGTTTTTCATAATACTTAATTTTCATTACAAAATTAAAAAAAATATGACCTAACATGCTATTATTAACCCCAAATAAAGTCCCTCGGCCAAGTGGCTTGCACTTACTTATTAAAATCCTTCATCAAATCATTATAGGTATTGCTGAATCCTATTCCGTCATCTACTAATATGCGGCTTAATTTTTTATTCTCAGCAAGTCCCCATAGCACAATCTCTTTTAAAAAATAGCGGTCGGTAGCATCTGTATCAGATTGGTATTTATTTATCAAATCATCCAGAGGGCCAACTCGGTCAAGTTCTTTGCGGTACTCTTCATCAGTCATGTTATCTACCAGTTCAAAATCTTCCGAAAGATCATTGAACCATGATATAACGTCGTAATAAGGACCTTTTACACCCTGCTTTTCCAGTTTCTGTATTTTCGGGAATAAAGCTTCAAACAAGCTCTTCACGGCCATTTGTATCAGGTGTTCGGCTACGTAGCGGGCTCCTTCTTGTTCGCCTTCATAGGCTATTTCCATCTTGCCGGTAAGCGCCGGAATAATGCCCATAAAATCACCCAGGCGGATGGTGGTACTCTTAGTATTCTGCTTCAGTAACCGTAGTTCGGCAGCACTAACTAAGTTCTCGTATGCCGATATGCTCATGCGTGCGCTGATGCCGCTCTTGGGGTCTATAAATTCGCTCTTACGGGCTTCAAAGCCTATCTGTTCAATCAGGTCTTTCGCCAGCGAAGGGACTTTTATTTGCTTATCGCGTGTTTCGTTGCTCTTTACTTCCTGGGCCGTTATTCGTCTGGCTATTTCTATCGTTTCAGGATAGTGGGTTAATATCTGCGAACCGATGCGGTCTTTCAGGGGAGTTACAATGCTGCCACGGTTGGTATAATCTTCCGGGTTGGCGGTGAATACAAACTGCACATCGAGCGGGAAACGCAGTTTAAATCCGCGTATTTGCAAATCGCCTTCCTGCAAAATATTGAAAAGTCCTACTTGTATGCGGGCCTGCAAATCGGGTAATTCATTAATTACAAATATGCTGCGGTTAGCACGGGGTATAAGCCCGAAGTGAATCACCCGCTCATCGGCATACGATAACTTGAGGTTAGCGGCTTTTATAGGATCCACGTCGCCAATCAAATCGGCAATGGTAACATCGGGTGTAGCCAGCTTTTCTGCAAAGCGTTCATCACGATGCACCCAATCTATAGGAGTTTGGTCCCCTTGTTTTTCCACCAATTCTTTCGCATGAAACGACAAAGGAGCAAACGGGTCATCGTTAATTTCTGAATCGGCCACAATGGGCATCCATTCGTCGAGCAGTTGTACCATCAGGCGGGCAAGGCGGGTTTTAGCCTGTCCGCGCAACCCCAGTAGATTGATGTTGTGCATCGATAAAATGGCTCTTTGCAATTCCGGTATTACGGTAGTTTCGTAACCATAAATACCCTCGAATATTTCTTCCTCGTCTTTTAATTTGCTGATAAGATTATCGCGAAGCTCCTGCTTAATGTTCCTCGGTTTATATCCTGATTTCTTTAATTCTCCTAAGGTCTTTATCTTCGGTTTGCCTGTTTCCATAAAAGTTTTATCTGGTTTAGAATTTTATATTTTTTCTTCGGTTATGTTGGTAATCTTCAAAAATCATTTGTCCCAATCCTTTCAATCCGGTGTAAAAAGCCTTGCCCTGGTTGGCTGCCGTAAACTCCTGCACAAAGCGTTGCAGATTAGGGTCACGGGCAATCATAAATGTAGTAATGGGGATGTGCAATTTGCGAGCCTGTTGCGCAGCCAAATAGCATTGGTCTACTATACGCTGGTCAAGCCCTACGGAATTATAATAATAGGTTCCATCAGCGTTACGCAGGCAGCTTGGCTTGCCATCGGTTATCATAAATATCTGCTTGTTGGTGTTGCGCTTGCGCCGCAATATATCCATAGCCAGTTGCAAGCCTGCAACGGTGTTGGTATGATAGGGGCCTACCTGCAAATAAGGTAAATCTTTCACCTCAATGGGCCAGGCATCGTCACCAAAAGCTATAATGTCGAGTGTATCTTTCGGGTAGCGGGTTTTGATGAGTTCGGCCATAGCCATAGCTACCTTCTTAGCAGGCGTTATACGGTCTTCACCATATAATATCATGCTGTGGCTTACATCGATCATTAGCACGGTGCTCATCTGCGAATTGTGGTAATTGTCTTCCACCACCACATCTTTCTCAAACAGTTGAAAGGAATCTATACCATTTGCAACCTGCGCATTCTTCAGGCTTTCGGTCATAGCTATTTGTTCCAGCCCGTCGCCAAACCTGAATTCACGCAACTCACCCGTGTGTTCATCGCCTTGCCCGGTATAATTGGTACGGTGATTACCTGCACCCGACCTTTTCAGGCTACCGAAAATTTGTTCCAAAGCAGCCTGACGTATGGCACGTTCCATTTTCTCAGTGAGCCCCATGCCGCCCTTTCCATCGGGTTTAATCTCTTCCCGCAGGTAGCCTTTCTTTTTTAAGTCTTCAATAAAATCTTCAATGGTATATTCGGGTGTGGTGAGCTCATACTCCTTATCGAGTTCGCGCAGCCAGTTGATGGCTTCATCAAAATCGCCGGAGGTGTGGACAATCAGCTCCTTGAAAACAGCAAACAGCTTTTCAAAAGGTGACTCATCCTCGGCTTTATATTGTTTAAACTGAAATCCTTTACGCAACATCATAGGCTATTGTATTACCTTTCAAATATAGTAAATAGAATTAGGAACTTATTCGCGGAGTAACCGTGACAATTTACAGACGTTCGTATGAACAGATTATTTTGGGAGTGTTTTTGCTAATGTGCCGAAAAAAACGGGTATTCCTAGTGCTGTACTATCATTTTCCCTTGTCCTATTAAATTACCTGTTGGAGTAATAACCCTATATAGATAGATTCCGTTTGGTTGATTGGAAAGATTAATGATATTGTCACCCTGAACTTGTTTCAGGGTCGCACCATACACTATTTCTCCCAACATATTGTAAACTTCTATATTACTTTTTTCATTTTCCATATTCAACTTTCCACTTTCAACTATGGTGAATTCTCCATTGCTTGGGTTGGGATATAAAAGAACACTGGGCTTTTGTAAGGTGGAAATGGAAGGTACTCCATCCTGTTCCCCACAGTTTTGCCAACGGGCAACATAGGGTACTTCACCTGGTGGAGTCAAGGTATCAGCAGCGCAAAATATGGTATCAGACACGATAGTGCTTGCGGGATAAACATATACACCACTTTTATCTGTAGCAATTGAAACATAAGCTTTGGCACCATTAAAAAGTAGTGAACCACATATCGCATTACCACCAGTATCAAATTTTATTACAAATGAATTTCCTTCAGAGTTTTGGGGAGAATTTAAAGTGAATTTTCCAAAAGTAATGCTATCTCTTCCTCCTCCGCCTGCTAAATATATATGGTTGTATTCGTCAGAAGAAAGCGAATATCCGGTATAATAAGCGGCTGAATTGGGGGGATAGGGGGCGCCTGCACTCTTTGCCCATATTACATTTCCGTTTGCACTGTATTTCACAAAAAATAATCCGCCACCCACCAATGTATGATTTCCAAAAGAAACAGTATCAGTGAATGCCCCGGTAAGATATACATTTCCGGCATTATCGGTAGTTACGCCATACCCGATAGCACTGTTTCCTGCAGAGGGGATATTAGACTGTCGTGCCCAAAGTACATTTCCACTAGGGTCGTATTTTACGAGAAAAACTTGCCCCATCCAATAATTATACAGAATTGGAGAAGTTAACGTATACTTGCCAAAAGTTATCGAATCGTTATAAGAACCTGCAATAAATGAATTTCCATTTAAATCCGTTGCTACAGAATAACTTTTATTGGTGAGGCCTCCGGTATGAGTTATACAGGTACCTTGCTTTGCCCATAAAACATTACCATTACTATCATATTTAGCCGTGAAAATATTGTAGTTTGTATTATTGGAATTCAACAAAGTAGTTGCGCCAAATTTAAGCGTGTCGAGAAAGTAGCCGGAAATAAAAACATTTTTTGACCTGTCTGTAGCTAATGCAGTTGAAGTTGTAGAAGCGTAAAAAACAGAATTAGTATTTTCACCAACACCTACTGTTGTCCATAATATATTCCCATTATTGTCGCATTTTGCCAAAAAGAAATCGCCACCATATGTTGAATAATTATAAGACCCCATTTTAATATTAAAATCAAACCCGCCCGCAACTATTAAATTATTTGAAGCATCTGTAACAACCGATGAAGCGAAACACCCATTCCCGGGAGAAAAAAATTGTTTTACCCATTGTACATTTCCCGCAGAATTATATTTCATATAATATGCTCCATCTGATTCAGCATACATGGAGTCTTGCACGGTATCTTTACCAAATGAAACTTCCCAATGAAAAGGTCCTGCTAAAAAAGCATTCCCATTAGCATCTGTTGCGACAGAAATTGTTGATATTAGCTTCAAATCTTTCATGTGCGCCTGGCCGCCCCACAGCCAGTTTTGCCCAAAGGAAAATGAAGCACTAAAAATGAAGAACAGGAGTAATAATTTTACTTTTTTCATGATCTGTTGATATTCTTTGTACAAATATACAAAAACCACTCACCTACCTCAATCCATCCTTCACTTGTGGTGATTAACTCAAGCCAACTACCTATTCCCCATTATCAAAAGTTTGCGCACCGATATACCCGCATCGCTTTGTACACGCAATGTATATATCCCCGAAGCTAGGCTTCCAAGATTTAACTGCTCCGAATGATGCCCGGTGTTTATTCCTTTTTGTTCGGTATAAACTTGCTGCCCGAGTTCGTTTATAATAGTGATACTAACATTATCATTTCCGTCAATAATATAATTCAAGGTAAATACGCCGTTACTTGGATTAGGATACACATTCAAATTAGTGATGTTATTGTCCAGTGTAGTAACACCCAATAACGTTCCGGTATTAAACCCATTAGAGAACCCGCCTGAAAGCAATGAAATGGAAGCCTTGCCGGGTTTGTGTGTAGTGGGTACGCAAGGTCCATTAGGACTGACTGCTTCTACCACATAATAGGAACCCACGGGAGGATTATTATCGGTATAGGTAAGTATATAATTGGCAACCGAATCAATAGCTTTAAGTTTACTCAGGGAAGGCCCCCGGTAAATCATATACTGGGTAGGGGTAAATCCTACATAAGCAGTCCAATTCAATATATATGAATTATGGCCTGCCGTAGTAGTAAGGTAAATACTGATGTGCGATTGACTCAATGCTGATTCGCCACAGGAATCAACGGTAGTTATTTCATACGTCACAGGCCCTGCCGAAGGGTTTGAATTGGGGTCGATGTATTCACTCAACACATTCAAAGCCTGGCTGTGTACTAAAACCGGCAGATTATTATTCTCCCTGTATATGTTAAAATAGCCATACCCTGCTGCTGGTGGAGAACTATTTCTTCCCCAGATTATTTCACATTTGTTTGTTGCCGTATCAAGGGTTACGATACAAATGGGTTGATTATATGAATTAAAACAAGAACAATTAACAGCAACCAGAGCGCCCATGGAATCTCGGCAGCCTGCATTATCCGTAACATTACACGTATAATAAGCAGGACATAAGGCAGATGCACTTGTTGCAGTTACGCCATTAGACCAAAGATAGGTATAGGGAAGAACACCTCCGGATACCATTGCTGCTACTGTACCTGTACATGGGGTCAGGCAGGAAGGAGTTGCAAAAACTGCAACAAAAGGGGCAGCGGTGCCACCTACGGTTGCTGTGGCAGTTGCACTACAACCCTCCTCATCGGCTACAGAACATGTATAGGTACCGGGAGGTAAATTGGAAACACTAGTAGTAACCTGCTGCATGGGAGCCCAGAAGTAAGCATACTGAGGCGTTCCTCCCGAGGCAACAACTGTTGCTGTTCCATTCGGATTCAGGCAACTGGTATTGTTAGTAGTTGAAATGGTAGCTGTTAAAACACTTGGCTGGGTGATAGTAACCGATGTGCTGGCTGTGTTAGACAATGCGTCAGTAACTGTAACGGTGTAGGTTCCTGCAGTAAGGTTTATAACCATATATCCCGATTGCGTAGGAGTAGTTGACCATACATAGTTATATGGCGTTGTGCCCCCGGTAGCTGTCGCAGTAGCATTACCATTGCTCTGTCCGTTGCACCCTTGTACATTTGTTTGATTTGTTATGGTTACCTTGAGAGGAGTTGCTTTAACCTGATTAAAGAAGAGGGGAATTATTAATACAAACAAAAAAGCACGTAATACGATAGCAGTATTTTTCATAATGGAACTGT
Source organism: Bacteroidota bacterium (assembly GCA_013288205.1). GTDB lineage: Bacteria > Bacteroidota > Bacteroidia > JABEUT01 > JABEUT01 > JABEUT01. Next base: position 58,453 of record JABDCH010000001.1, read on the forward strand.
TAAATAATTATTATTCAGATACAAATATATTAATTTATAGGAGAGAAACAAGAAAGCAAACAAAAAACTCATAATAGCCATGCCACTCACCTATTCTAATCCGTCGTTCACCGACGTGGTTCTTTCAATTACCTAATTCCGGTAGGAACAGGTGGCATTGCCATATACTTTTGTTACGTAATATTAAATAAGAAGATTAAAAAATTAAAACATATATCATTATGAACGCATTAAGCATCAACAGGGGAAACTTCCTCACATACTATTGGGAAGAACTGAAAAGAATGGCCAAAAACTTCGTGAAAATATACGATGAATTTATGAATGGAGCATTTGCGAATGAACCAACGAAAGAGCCTCTCAACGCAACGGAGGAACCTGAAGAACTCCCGAAATATCTTTGGATATGAAACCTGAGAACTGCGAAGAGCAACCGGGCAGGCTAATGCCGGTGGTCGATTTAAATAAGTGCGAAGCCCAGGGCCCTTGCATTATGGAATGCCCCCATGATGTGTTCGACTTAAAAGCCATAAGCCGGGAGGAATATGACAAACTAGGGTTTACAGGAAAACTGAAAACTCTTGTCCACGGAAGAGAAAAGGCGCACGTAGTAAAACCCAATCAATGCCATGCCTGCGGATTGTGCGTGACGGGATGCCCTGAAAAAGCGATTAAACTAACCCGGGTAGCCTAATATAATTTGGTAATTTGATGATTTGGTAATTTGATGATTAGAATATACTTTTCACCGAATATCAGCTCTTGCGTACCAAAGGTATTTGCAAATTAGTAGGGCGATTTTCTTCCTTATCGAAACCACGACCATCTACATTGCGTGCTCCCCAAAACATCATGTTATTGAAAAGATATATCAAATCGTATTCGGCAAACAGTTGCCCTTCTGCCAGTCCAAAAGGTAGAAAAGCTTTTTTAAATATGCTTTGCTCTTTCCCAACTTCCCAGGTATCATAGCCTTTGGTAAACTGGTTCATGGCATCGGCAAAAGCTGGCAATAACGGGGTTAGTACGTATTGTTCATCGGCTTTAAAATCTACTTTATAAGCTCCTTCCGCTATGGGATGAGGACCTTTCCATTCCATGTGGCCACGAATAAACATCTTGGCAAGAGGAACCTTACCGTATGCGTCGGCATTGGTGGTTACAGTCAGTTCAAATATATCGCCGGGCATGTATTTAAATTGCCTCGTAAGGTAAAAGGGCTTCAAGCTTCCGTCGGCATTTTTGGTACTGCTGGGGCGTATTTCAGGAGCTATACTTACCCAATCTCCTACTATTAATTCTTTAATTTCTTCCGGTGTCATGATGAAACAGTTTAGAAAACAAAACTACAAGAAAAAGATAGAAACAAGTAGAAACAATTACGAATGCATGCACAGGTTGCTCACAGCAAAAACAAACACCCAGGCTATAAAGAGTATCTGCAAAGGAATGCGAAACCATAAATAGCCCATTCCTTTTCCTTCGTAGGTTGCCTTTTCATAATCGATATGCTTCTTAGCAGCATTTATATTCGCCGGAAGCATCAGCACAAAAATGACGATCAATAGTATTCCGCTTGTGAAACGCAATGAAGGAAACAACAGTCCTATTCCCAATATAATTTCCAATATGCCGGTAAAATAGACCATTAACTTTTTCATGGGAATAAACGACGGCATCATCATAGCCATACCGTTGGTGAACATAAAGTGCCCTAGTGATGTAAAACACAACATAACAGCCATTGCCAAGTTACCGCTGAAAACAAAGTTCGAGCCGCCCATTGCTAGTTTTGAAACAGCAACAGCCAGCACAAATGTTACCAGTAATATCACTAAGGGTTTCATAAATCAAATATAGTATAAAATACTTATTTCCCCACCTTATCAATAGGCCGGAACCGAAGTGCGCTCCAGGTGTCGTCGATAGATATGGCTGTTACCGTAGTTATGCCATATTCTTCGCCCGTCACGCGAACAATGTCGCGGTTGATATCGGTTACTTTCTTGGAACTGCCTTTAGGGTAAGCAAACCACAGCACACTATCGTGCTCCACATTTTTAAGAAAGGATTTTAAGAAATCGGTAAATTGTTTTTTATCGTTGATGAAGACAAGGGTGTTGGTGCTTTTGGTTTTATCGAACGCAGATTTAAAACCGAGCTTTACAAACTCTCTCTCTATTTCGGAAGGAGCATTGATTATAACACCTTTATCTTTGAATTTAAGTTTGGCTATTACTTCTTTCATGCTAATTATTTATAGTAATTCAAAGATACAGGATAATTTATAATTTTGCTTAGCTAAAGCAGACCTGTGCATTTTATATTACATTTTATAAAAAAGATACTATCTTATTTTGTTTTACTCTGGTTTGCCACATGCCAGTTTGACCCTTATGCCGATAAACTTTGTGTTATTCAACCTAGTATCCACGATATCGTAGGCAAGTATCGTTTTCAATTTCAAACAGTGGACGCCGATGCAAAAGATTCCACCTTTTTTAATGCCACCATCGTTCTGGATGACTCGCTGAACTACACTGCAACAAATATTCCTGATTTCATACAGGATCAATACAGCGGCAGGATAAATAAAAAAGGACATTGGAGAATGGCAACAGTGGGCGGTACTACTGGCCCCAACGGCAAAGACGAAAATGTTTTTGGAATAATATTAGATTCAATGCCTTAGGAGCTTGAAACAATCAGTTTGATGAACAATTCTTCACCTCGCCAATTACTAATTAGTTTTGGGGACCCGGATGGAGGCAAGGTGATTGTATTAAAGAAAGAAATACCTGATAAACCCATATAATAATCTAATTAAGACCAAGCATAGCCAATTTACACCGCATCAACCGCTTCCTTATTGTACTTATTTCTATATTCTAAAGGCGACATACCCGTAATTTTCCTAAACACTTCGCGGAACGCTTTCATATCCGAATAGCCTACTTCGTACATTACTTCATGGATATTTTTCCGGGTAGATTCGAAGGCCCGTTTAGCTGATTCCATTTTTACCCGCTGCGAATATTCCAATGGCGTGTTGCCGGTTGCCTTAATAAATCTCCGGTCGAAATTACGCCTGCCTACCGCAAAGTGCGACGATAATTCTTCCACCGATATTTTTCCCTCCAGTTTATTTTCGATATAGTGTTGGGCCCTTTTCACCATTTCATCTTCATGCCGCTTTTGCCCGGTAAATATGGCAAATACCGACTGGCTATTTCTATCCATTTCAACCTGGAATTCTTTGGCGCAAACAATCGCCGTTTCCCTGTCATAATATTTCTCTACCAGGTATATCAACAGGTTCAGAAAAGAATATGCTCCCCCGTTGGTGTAAATACCATTTTCATCCGTAATCAATTTATCCGCTTGTAAATTTACATGGGGAAACAAACTTCTGAACGCATCGGCAAAAGCCCAATGCGTGGAGCATGTTTTTCCATCCAGTATACCTGTAGATGCCAGCATAAAGGCACCACTGCACATACTGGCCACTTCAGCTCCACCTCTATATTGTTTTGCAATCCAATCAATCATTATTCTATTCCCTTCCGTCGCTTTTTCATAACTACGAAAAGAGGTAGAAGGAATAATGATAAGATTAGTTTTGGTTATATCTGAAATGCGAGCCTGTGGCTTCATGGTAAACAGGCCCTCATAAAATTCTGCTTTTTTTGAAACACCTGCCGTTTCTATGGTGAATAATTCTTTTTTCCCTGCGCTCTTCCAGTGTGCATTGGCTATTTCGAACATATCATAAGTTCCTGTTATGCACGAAATGGTACTAAGGTTGGTTTGCCCGTCCGGAACTAAAATAGTGAGGTGTTTCATAACAAATAATTTCTACAAAGATAGGAATTTATATTGTCCAAATCAACCCCTTAAGGTGTCTATTTCACACCCTGCACCGGTCATAACTAAACAAGGCTTTTATTCCACCAGTTTCTAAATTCATAAAATGAATACCCCCGTTGTCCAATTTCTTATATTTCGATCCTCGTTAGGGGATAAACAATTAATAAACCTAAAAAATGGAAGAATTCGCATTAGTTTTCAGGCAACCTTCGGGTAGTGGACTACCTACACCGGAACAAAATAAAGAAATGAGGTCTAAATGGGACAATTGGATTGGCGACATTGCCGCACAAGGTAAATACATTGGCGCCAAACGGCTGGCATACACCGGAAAAGTATTAAAGGCAAGTGGAGTTATTACCGATGGCCCATTTGTTGAGATAAAGGAACAATTGGGTGGCTTTATCAGCGTAAGGGCTGAAAACATTGACGAGGCAACCACATTGGCCCACGGCTGCCCCATATTTCTGTTAGGAGGCAATGTTGAAATCAGACAGGAGATTCCTAGTAACAGCTAAAACACAAATTTAGTCTTTCAAACCCACGGTGTGATGCTGTGGGTTTATACTTTGATATGAAGACCGAAAAAGAAATCATAGCACAATTATTCAGAAATGAATTTTCAAAAATGGTTGCCTTAATGAGCAAACTATTTGGTTTGCAGTATATCGAAGTAGCCGAAGATATAGTGAGCCAAACCTTTTTAATAGCTGCCGAAACATGGGATAAAAAAGGTATTCCTGAAAATCCCACCGGATGGCTTTATACAGTTGCTAAACACGAAGCCCACCACTATTTTAAAAGAAACAAAATTTTAAAAGAAAAAATAGTGCCTGAACTGAAAAATACCCAATTCGAAAAATTCGAAATGCTGGATTTAAATTTTTCAAACGAGAACATTAAAGACAGCCAGCTTCAAATGATGTTTGCTATTTGTAATCCTGCAACAGCACATGAAGCGCAAATTGGCTTAGCATTAAGAATCCTTTGTGGCTTTAGTATTGATGAAATCGCGGAGGCATTTTTCACAAATAAAGAAACCATCAATAAAAGATTATTCCGGGCAAAAGAAAAATTAAGGAGCGAAAAAATAAAGTTGGAAATTCCTCACGACAATGAAATCAAAGACCGGCTTGATAATGTTTTGCATATCATATATCTTCTTTTTAACGAGGGATATTACTCCATTACACAAAACCAGGTATTAAGAAAAGAATTATGCCTTGAGGCTTTGCGTTTGGGAATTATGCTAACTGAATACGATAAAACAAATTTGCCTAAAACAAACGCGTTAATCGCTCTGATGTGTTTTCATTCATCCCGGTTTGCTGCCAGGCAAGGGCCAGACAATTCCCAGGTTTTATATGAGCAGCAGGATAAAGAATTATGGGACAAGAATCTGATAAATCAAGGAGTTTATTTTTTACATAATTCCGCCCGCGGAGAAGAAGTATCTTCTTACCACCTGGAGGCGCGAATAGCGGATATGCATTGCCTTCAAGATAACGAAATTGAAAAATGGGAGAAAATATTGCAATTATACAATCAGCTTTTGCAAATTAACTATTCGCCCAGCGTTGCGCTTAACAGGACCTATGCCCTATATAAAGTAAAAGGCGCGGAAACAGCTTTGGTTGAAGCGGAGAAATTGAAGTTGGAAAACAATCACTTCTATTTTACCTTGCTTGGCGAACTTTATAAAAATACTGATTCAGAAAAAGCAAAGATTAATTTTCTGAAAGCCCATGCTTTAGCCAAATCTCAAAGCGATAAAGAAACTCTTCTGAGAAAAATTAGTTCGCTTTAAAAAAAGTTTCTCCTTCTTGTCCTATTTAGCATTTCGCAATCCTTATTGGGGAGTAAATCAATCAATAATCCATTAAAACAAAAAAACATCATGGAAAAATTCATGCTCTTATTCAGAGGTAGCGAAGCTTATCAACCGGGCCATTCTCCTGAATCTTTACAAACTCTTAAGGAAAAGATGATAGGTTGGGTAATTGAGCTTTCTAAAAAAGGAATTCACGTAGCCAGTGAACCATTGCAACCAACAGGCAAACAGGTTAGCGGCACAAAAAAAACAGTAACTGATAGCCCTTTTGGGGGAACGAAAGAAGTTATCGGTGGTTGCACCATTGTGCAGGCAAAGGACATTAATGAGGCTATCGAAATTGCCAAAGGATGCCCTATCTTAGAATCGAATGCCAACATTGAGGTGCGCCCTCTCCAAAACGTAACAATGTAAATTTTGTTGGTATCAAACAACAACAATTAAACAAACCGGCTAACCACCTTTTCCGGCACAAGTTGGGAAAGATGGTGGCCGTTTTAACACGGGTTTTTGGCTTTATAAATAAAAAAATATTAAAAATAGAAAAACATGGGAAAAGTAATCAGTTTAATCAACACCACACCAGACGGCTTTGCAGACGCTCAATTTGTAATTGTCGATGCGGAATTTTATGAATTTTCACACGGTATATTATCAGACACCGACACAGTTGCCTTTGGCCGTAACACTTTCGAACAGTTCCAGAACCGCTGGCCTGCTATCCTGGAAAAGAAAGACTCGCCGGAATGGCAAGTGAAAATGGCGAGGGCGCTGCACGACAAATATAAGATAGCCTATTCAACAACGTTGAAAACAACTACATGGAACAACTCTACTATTGTACAAAAAATAGATGCAGAACAGATTGACTCTTATAAAATGAAGGGCAAAGGAGGATTACTTACGCTTGGCAGTTTGAATTTGGTTGCGTCATTAACAGAAATGAACCTAATAGATGACTATTATTTCTGCATGCAGCCAGTCCTCGCTGGTAATGGTGGCGTACGTCTTTTCGACAAAGTGAAACTAAATACGCCTCGTTCATTAAAATATGTAGATAGTACACAATTAAAATCTGGTGTGCATATTATCCATTATAAGAGCGTATAATAACTTCAGGTATCAGCCACAACAGTATCCAAAAAGTGGAAATGTAAACCTTGTTGGAATCAACCAACGAAAGAGTAAGCAAACCGGCTGACCATCTTTTTCGACAGTGCTCGGGCAAGATGGCAGCCATTTTAACACACTTTTTGGGGTTTCAACAATAGATAGGCAGTTCTCTATTGCAAATTTATAGCACCCTTAATTTTTGCAAAATATATTAATACTATTTATTATGAAAAAGATATTTTTTATTGCAACAGCTCAAATTATCCTGATGTTGTTTTTGGGTTTCAATTGCCAGGCGCAGCAAACTACTAACGCCAACTTAGAGGAAGCAAAAAAGGCTATAGAGGCAAGTAACGAGATTTATTACCAAGCCTTCGCCAAAGGAGACTCATCCATATTTACCGACCTTTATACAAAGGATTGCTGGATCATGCCGCCCAATGCCCCAACACTTTGCGGTATAGACGCGCCGCTTGATTTTTTTAAAACGGAATATAATAAGGTAGGTGTTAGAAATGGCAGATTTATTACCATTGATGTATTTGGGGATGGAGTGGAATTTGTTACGGAAGAAGGGTTCTGGGAATCATTTGATGCTAACAATAAGTTGTTTGATAACGGTAAGTTCCTTGTGCTATGGAAGAAGACCCCGGACGGGTGGAAAATGTTCAGGGATTCATTTAGTAGCGACAGGGACCATAGATAGAATTCCACCTTTTGAAACAGCAAATAGATATTTACCTTGTCCAAATCAACCCCTTAAGATGTCTATTTCACACCTCGCTCGGGATGTAAATAAACAAGACCTTTGTATCGCCAATCTGAAATCAATAATTCATCATAAATAAAATACAAAAAATCAAATGGCAAAAATGACAGTGATTTACAAAACACCAAAGGATATAGAATCTTTTGAACGGCATTATTTTGAAGTGCATATACCATTAGCAAAACAATTGCCCGGACTGATAAGGTATGAAATAAATGAGGGTGCAATTGTATCGACAACAGGACATACCGAAACACATCGCATAGCCAACTTATATTTCGACTCGATGGAAGCAATCAAGACTGCTTTTAGTTCGGAAATAGGAAAAAAATGTGCTGCCGACAGAAAAATTTTAGCGCCCAACAATGAAGACGTTCAGATTTATTTATACGACACAAAAAATACCTAATATAAAACTATAAACAAAATGACAACAACAGATTTTACTACCAGCATCCTGGTAGACAAAAGCCCTAAACAAGTATTCGATGCCATTAACAATGTAGACCAATGGTGGCCCGGAAAAGTAACAGGCAACTCACACAAAGTGAATGATGAGTTTGAGTATCGCTACGAAGACATCCACTACAGCAAACATAAAGTAACAGAAATGGAACCCGGAAAAAAAGTAGTGTGGCTGGTAACGGATAGCAAACTAAATTTTGTACAAGACAAAACCGAATGGACCGGCACCAAGAACATTTTCGATATTTCGGAGAAAGACGGGAAAACATTGTTACGCTTCACCCATGCAGGCTTGGTTCCGAAATTTGAATGTTACAAAGACTGCTCCAACGCCTGGACATCCATTATACAAGATAGCCTGTATAGCCTTATCACAACAGGTAAAGGCAAAATGGATTTGTTTTAGTACACCATAAAAACCTTTATTATATATAACCCATGAGCAAAGATTTCACTACTACCATTGTGGTAGACCAAAACCCAAAACAAGTATTTAACGCAATTACTAATCCTCAGGCCTGGTGGACGGGTGAAATCAAGGGCAGTACAACCAAACTCAACGATGAGTTCACTTACCGTTATAAAGAACTTCATATGTCAAAGCAAAGAATAGTTGAAATGATCCCTGATCGAAAAGTAGTATGGCTTGTTACTGAAAGTCAAATTAATTATGCCCAAGACAAAAGGGAATGGACCGGCACAAAAATGAGTTTTGAAATATCTGAACTGGAGAACAAAACTCAGCTCCATTTTACTCACCTGGGATTAAATCCCGAAATTGAGTGTTTCGACAGTTGTTCAAATTCATGGAGCCAACTTATCCGGCAGGGTTTATTTAGTTTAATCACCACAGGAAAAGGCAAGGAGATCCTTTTAGGGTGAAATTTAAGGCATAGGACTACTTCGTAGCCTTTGCCTATTCCATAATACAAGTCTAAAATTAGCAGTATAATTAAAATATTGAATTATGAATATAGGAATTATCGGTTCGGGTGAAATGGGAACTTGTCTTGCTGCAAAATTTGTCAAATTGGGGCATACTGTTTCAATTGCCAATTCGCGGGGAGCAGCTTCGTTAAAGCAAGTTGCTGAAGAAACCGGTGCAAAAGCTGCTTCTATAGAAGAAGTGACGAAAAACAAAGAAGTCATTATAGTTGCCATCCCTCAAAAGAATATTCAATACCTGCCTAAAAATCTGTTTAAACAGTTAGATGCCGGTGTAGTTGTTATTGAAACCGGGAATTATTATCCAACTCTTCGTGATGGAAAAATACCTGCACTTGTTCAAAGTGGTATAGACAGTTTATGGGTTCAGGAGCAATTGGGAGTTCCTGTTGTTAAAGTATTTAATTCCATACTGGCTACAAGTATAAAAGAATTGGGCAGACCAAAGGGTGAAAAAAACCGCATCGCTTTAACAGTTTCCGGAGACGATATAGAAGCAAAGGGACTTGTGTTTAAGTTAGTGTATGAATTAGGCTTTGACTCTTTTGATATTGGCCCGATTTCTCAATCGTGGAAACAGCAACCCGGTAGTTCTATTTACTGTAGAGACCTCACTCTTAATGAACTCAAAAAAAGGGCTGATGCGATGGGAACTGATTGGTCAGAAATGCGAAAAATAATTTTAGCTAAACGAAAAACTGACGAAGCACTGATGAAGGCTGATTATCCCGCTTACTTAAAAGGCTTGAAAGATTAAACAGGAAGGTTTGTAAAATATAAATTTCTAAAAAACATACACTATGAGCAAAGATTTCACTACTACCATTGTGGTAGACCAAAACCCAAAACAAGTATTTGATGCCGTTACCAACCCCCGCGCCTGGTGGTCGGAGGAGATTGTAGGCGGCACCTCTAAACTGAATGATAAATTCCATTATCATTATAAAGATGTGCATGCATGCACTATGCAATTGACGGAAGTAGTTCCGGAAAAGAAAGTGGTATGGGATGTATTAGATAATCACTTCAGCTTTACCAAAGACAAGACAGAATGGATTGGCAATAAAATCATTTTTGACATTTCTAAAAAGGGTAACCAAACACAACTGATATTTACCCAACAGGGGCTGGTTCCAGCGTATGAGTGCTACGATATATGCCAAAATGCCTGGACCGGGTATGTACAAAACAGTTTAAAAGACCTGATAACAAAAGGGGAAGGACAGCCCAACAAAGGTGAGGAGATTACCAGCCACGAAGTAAAGAATTAAGGTGTCTACCCAAAACCCCTAAA
>JABDCH010000002.1 GCA_013288205.1 Bacteroidota bacterium
AAATTATAGGTGCGGGCCCTAATATTATGGCAGAAAGGTACAGCTATGTATGTTACTTTGGCATATTCTTCCCAGTCACTATTTTTGCTTATAGACTTTTCCAGCAAAGCAAATCAATTAAGAGAGTAATAGTTATCGGGACATCATTATATATGCTTTTGTTTTCTGTGTTGTGTTACGGCAGAACTCTTGTATGGCACGATTCAGAAACCCTTTGGATAGAAGTAAACAAACAATATCCGCATCGCATAGTAAAAGCTTATAACAATTTGGGCAATTATTATTTTGAGCATCGCGACTTAGATAAGGCATACGATAATTATAAGGAAGCTATTGACTTAAAAACAGGTGATCCGCAGGTGTATTGCAATATGGGGACTTTGTTAGGAGCTAAACAACAATATAAGTTATCGCTCGAATACTATGGTGTAGCCTTGCAGATAGACAGCAATGATGCCCTTACTTATTTAGACCGTGCCATTACCTATTCTGCCATGGGGCAATATGGTTTAGCTATAAAAGATTATCGCACTTCAGCTAAGATTAATCCGAATTCAGAGATATTATTTAGGAATATAGCCTATACTTATTTGAATGCACACCAGTTTGACAGTGCAATAAACTACTACACACAGGTTATTAAAATTAACCCAACTAATCCGGACTATTTTCATTACCGGGGGGTAGCCGAATTCGATAAAGGGGCTGTAGAACCGGCAATGAATGATTTTAAACAAAATCTGGTTATAGCTCCCCACGATTCGGAGTGTATGTTCTATTTATCAATCTCCTATAATCGTATCAGCGATTTCAATAATGCTTACAAGTATGCTCAAATGGCTCAAAATGCCAGGTATGCGGTTCCCGACGAGTACATGCGCCTGTTAAAGGCCAGGCTTGCCGCTGGCGAATAATAGTGGCATATTTAACCTGTAAATTAATAGTGACTTCATTTATTACCAACTATTCAGTATGTTTGTGAAATTAACAATAAAGTAATAGATGTATACAGAAAAGGAGTATCAGATATTCCGGTTGGGGGAATTGACCTATAAGAAAGCGTACACATTATATCAGCCGGTTTATTTTTTATGGAAACGATACAGGGACAAGGAGTTGATCAAATTCCTGAAAAAATATGTAAAACCAGGGATGACAGTAGTTGATGTCGGAGCTAATATCGGGTTTTATTCGGTGCTTTTTTCCAAACTAGTGGGGGAGAAGGGAAGCGTTCATGCATTCGAACCTAACCGTGACAACTTCAGGCATTTGGTTTCCAATACCCGTAAACTTAAAAATGTTTTTGTAAATAATGCGGCTGTTTCAGACAAAACAGGGAAAATAAAACTATACCAGTTTGATTCGAATGTTGAACACCAAACGTATGATAATGGCGAAGGCAAAAATTTTATCGAAATAGATTGCATTTCGCTGGATGATTATTTTAACAAAGGGGAATCCATCAGTCTTATAAAAACAGATACAGAAGGCTATGATTATTTCGTTATTAATGGGATGAAAGAGACTATTAAAAAGCAAAAGAATCTTGTATTGACAACCGAATTCTGGCCTTGGGGATTATCAAAAGCCGGTGTTGAACCTAAAAAATTTATTTTGCTGTTGAAGGAATTGGGTTTTGATATTACATATACCGACCCCAAAGCTGAACATGAATATGAACAAATGGTAGGAAACAGGTATTTTATTACCGATATTTTAGCTACGGCTAACAGATAAACCCTTTTAGATTATTTTTATGTGAATATTCTTTACAAAACTTGTTTTTTTGAGAGAACATTTAAATTTGCCTCTTGAATGAGTAATAAACCATCAAAATATAATAAACCACAACAAAAGCCACCGGTACAAAAAGCTGGCAGGCCTGTTCAACAAGTAAAAACGGCGGTTGGTTCCGAATACTCGCCCTGGCTTAACTATGGCTTGTTAGGAGGGATATTGCTGGTGGTTTTGTGGTGCTATCATTACACGTTCAGTAACCATTTCACCAACTGGGATGACGGGCTATACATATATGAAAATGTGTATATCAAAAACCTGTCGGCCAATCTGAAACCCATATTGTTTACGGCCGCCGGCATTGCCTATTATCATCCGCTTACCATGCTTTCGCTGGCTATTAACTGGCATTTTTCAGGGGCAAACCCCGGATCATATTACGCTACCGATGTTATTCTGCATTTACTGAATACCATCCTTATATTCTTTTTATCGCGCGCTACATTGGAAGCCATGGTGGAAAAAGGATACGGTAAAATTAATGGGATACCCTATCTCGCAGGTCTTTGTGCCCTATTGCACGGGATTCATCCCATGCATGTAGAATCGGTTTCATGGATTGCGGAACGTAAGGATGTTCTTTATTTATTCTTTTATATACTGGGCCTGATGGCGTATGTAAAATATGAGCTTGAAAATAAATGGAAACAATTAGGTCTTGTGACATTGTTCTATTTTCTGGCACTCTCTTCAAAGCCACTGGCTGTTACATTTCCTTTATCGCTTTTTGCATTTGATATATTACTGAAACGCAAAATAGACTTAAAGCTATTCCTTGAGAAAATACCCTTTGTCATCATATCTATTGTTTTTGGATTATTGACATATATCTCGTCCGATAAAAGCGGAGCCATAACTAACTCTGCCGTATTTACACAGATACAAAAGATATCGTTTGTGGGTACCAACTACCTGATGTATCTGTGGAAATATTTTGTTCCTACACACCTTTCTTCTTACTATCCATACCCTGAGCTGAACGATAATAACATACTTCCTTTTTATTACTATGGGGCACCTTTCGCCGCTCTTGCTATTACAGCAGGACTGGTTTTCCTTGCTTATAAAAAAGGCGAAAACTATTTCCGGATGGTCCTCTTCGGTTTTGGTTATTACTTTTTTAATGTAATGTTCATTCTACAGTATATATCTGCCGGTCCTGCTATTATGGCAGACAGGTATAGCTATGCGGCTTATATCGGGGTCACTTTTGCGCTGGTATGTTTCCTTTATATTTTATTGAACAAACTGCCGCAATCCTTCAAAACGCCTGTTATGGTTTTGGTCGGGGCGTTCTGTTGCATGCTTGCCTACTTGTGCCAGGCACGTACACAAGTGTGGCATAATACCGAGACTTTATGGAAAGATGTAATTGCCAAGTACCCTGCAAAGGTTGATACAGTGTATAATGCCACCCGTACCCAATTTGTGGTTCATATTCACCCGGGAGTTGAAACTTCTTATAAAAACCTGGGCAACTATTTTGTGCAGGATTTAAATCCACCCAATTACGATAGCGCCTATATGAATTACGAAGTGCTTGAAGAAACCAAAAGTAAAGATGCCGGCGTATACAGCAATTTGGGAAATATATGGGCCATTCGTAATAATTTGACCAAATCACTCGAAGAGTACACCAAATCGTTAAGCCTGAATAATAAAAGCTTTGATACCTATCTTGACAGGGGGATTACCTATTCGCGTGTAGGGCAAGACAGTCTTGCCCTGGAAGATTATAATCATGCCTACCTGCTTGATTCCAGCAATCAGCGCCTGCTTGAGGTAAGGGGCTACCTGTTGCTGAATGGATTACATAATTATAAAGCTTCCCTGGTTGATTTTAATAAGCTTATCAGGATTGACCCTACCAATATGAGTTATTATAAAAACAGGGGATTAGCAGAATTAAACATTGGAGACTTGAAATCGGCCACAGATGATTTTAGCAAAGTTATAAATGCTGATCCGAAAGATGGTGAATGCTGGTATTATTTCTCATTTGCCAATAAGGTGCTTAAATCATACAAGACAGCTATTGAGTATGCCCAAAAAGCCAAGCAATATGGATATAAATTACCCGATGGGTATATAGAACTGCTGCAAAAATCAGCACAATCGGGAAATTAATAGGGTTGGTGAAGGCATGAATAAGCCCAGGAAACATATACCTAAAAAAGCCCCTGCAGTTGCGGTAAAACCCAAACAGCAAGCAGCGGTAAAACAGTCTTCCATGAGTTCCCGCGACAGGGATATTGCTTTATTAGCGGGTGTTTCGATCATCATATTTATTTGCTTTCGTTATGCATTGCATAACCAGTTTTTGAGCGATTGGGACGACTGGATTTATATCCCAAAAAATAGATTTATTAAGGCTTTTACTGCAGAGAATTTTCATAACATGTTGTTTAAGGACATAACGCTCAATTATTATCATCCTATTACCTTGTTATCATTGGCACTGAACTATCACTTTTCACAGCTCGACCCCTGGGCATATTATTTTACCAATATCCTGCTTCATATCATTAACGCGGTTCTGGTATTTTATTTTATTAGGACCTTAATGGAAGCTATGGTTAAAGTGGGGTATAAGCAAATTCCTTTTATTCCCTGGTTGGCTGCTATCGGTGCGCTATTGCATGGTTTACATCCCATGCACGTGGAGTCGGTTGCGTGTATTGCCGAACGCAAGGATGTAATGTATGCCATCTTTTATTTTGCAGGACTGATAATGTATATCTGTTACATACAGGGTGCCAAATTCCGGTGGATGCTTTATGTAAATAGCGCACTTGCACTGGCTTGCCTGTGGGGAATGATAGGCCTTAAAGATTTCAGCCTCGATGTGACCAAAACCTTTATGCTTTCAGATCCGCTGATATTATTGACTCCTTTCATATTACTCAGTTTGGCCATCCTTGCCGAAGTAAAATACAAAAGTCCTCAAATGGGCATGTTTTATGTAGTAGAGTTTTTCATATTCTCCATGCTTTCCAAACCTATGGCAGTTTCGTTTCCTTTTGCCCTGATTGCTGTAGATTTCTTATTGAAACGTGATACTCTATCTATACTTACCACTCCCGGAACAGAAACACTATATAACATATTTTGCAAGTGGCTTTTTAATCTCCTGCCCGGATCATTATTCCGGAGCAAGTTAAAAGCGTTAGTGAAATTGACGGTAGAAAAATGGATGTTTTTTGTTATTGCATTTTTATCAGGAATACAATCTATTTATATGCAAGGTACTACTCATTCGCTTGCATTCACCAATGGTTACACGGTTTTTCAAAAATTCCTGATAGCCTGCTATACTTTTACCATGTACATGGTAAAAGCTTTTTATCCTGCTACCCTGAATGCTTTTTATCCTTTTCCTAATCTTACCTCCGATTACCGGATGCCTTCCATTTTTTATGTGGCTCCTTTATTCGCAGCAGCTATTGTTTTCATCCCGCTCTATCTGACCCGCAAAAACAATAACTTCTTCAGGGTTGTATTATTCGGTCTTGGATTTTATTTTGCCAACCTGGTTTTTGTGCTTCAGTTTCTTTCTTCCGGAATGACTATCATTTCTGAAAGATACAGTTACATAGCCTACTTCGGACCCATATTTACCGTTATTTATTTTGCACACTGGTTCTGGCAAAAAGATAAAAAATATCATGTAGCCATAGCCACTTTGCTAACCTGCGTTTGTGCTATTCTGTTTTATTTGAGTGAGCAACGGACAAAAGTATGGCATGACCCGGAAACGTTGTGGACAGATGTAATCAATAAGACCGCAGACCAACAACCTCAAACGCCCTATTTCAACCTGGCAAGCTATTATATTGATAGTGCAAAATTCGATAAAGCTTATGTAGATTACGCTATCCTGGTGAAGATAGGGTCAAAGGATCCGCTTGTGTTCCGCAACCTCGCTATGATTTATGGTATGCGCAAACAACCTGATTCTTCCCTCTATTTCTTCTCCAAAGCGTTGGAGCACGATAGCAATGATGCTTCTGTATATACCAACCGTGCTATTACGTATGCAAATTTGGGTAATCTGGATCTTGCCTTGAAGGACTTTACCAAAGCCTATTCATGTGATACTTCGCAAAATGCGACCCTGGCACAAGCTGCAGCCATTGCCTACGAGTTAAAAAAATACAATGGTGCGCTTGTCGATTATAATACCCTCATCCGGAAAAAGCCAGAAGAATCTTCCTATTACCTGCTTCGAGGAAATACTTATCTGGATGGTGGGAATCCACAAATGGCCATACAGGACTATACGCACATGTTGCAACTTTCTCCAAAAAATGGGGAATGCATGTACGATATGTCTATCGCTTACCATACGCTGAAAGATAATGCACATGCTGTGCAATATGCTACTATGGCTCAAAATAACGGGTACAAGCTGCCCGATAATTACCTGGCTACACTTAAATGAGCGCCAACAAACCAAAATATAACAAACAGGTATCGGCAAAGAAACCGAAAGTAGTAACAACTTTGCCTGTTAAAAAAAGTGAGAGTTTTAACTTTTCATCAAGCAGCAAGGAGTTGAAGTACGGTATTGTTGCAGGGATATTAATTCTCACATTCTGGTGTTACCATTATTCACTGCATAACCAGTTCCTTAATTGGGATGATGGCCTCTACGTATTTGGTAATAAATATCTAAAAAATCTTACCTGGGAAAACTTAAAGATGATATTGTTTCACAGCATTACGCCCAGCAATTATCATCCGCTTACCATGCTTTCGTTAGCAATCAATTGGCATTTTTCGCATAATTCTCCGCCGTTATATTACCTTACTAATATATTCATTCACATGGCCAATATTATATTGGTGTTTTTATTGGTTACAAAGCTTTGCGAGAGAATAGTATCCTACAGCCCGCAAGCGGCTAAACATAAACTTTTCATTGCCAGTTTTTGTGCCCTATGGTTTGCTGTGCATCCTATGCACGTTGAATCTATATCGTGGGTATCGGAACGCAAAGATGTGTTGTATGCATTCTTTTATTTGTTAGGGTTAATTGCTTACCTGCGATACACGGAAAATAAAACATCTACCATACTTGGTATAAAAGTCTCGACTAATGGCTGGTATGGTATTACTTTCTTGTTGTTTCTCCTGTCCTGTCTTTCCAAGCCAATGGCGGTGTCGTTCCCACTTATCATGTTCACTATTGATTTTTTATTGGGAAGAAAATGGGAGCGGAAAATCATCACTGAAAAAATGCTCTTTCTGGCCTGTTCCATATTTTTTGGCTTGGTGGCATACCGCATTCAAAAAGAGAGCGGGGCTGTTGCCGATTTCCACACTATCAATCTGCCAGATCGGATATTATTTACATTCTACGGTTTTAACATGTACCTGGTGCGCTTATTTTACCCGGTCCATCTGAATGCATTTGCGCCCTATCCGAATTTACAGCCCGGGGTAACATTGCCCATGTTGTTTTACATCATGCCTATTGCTACCTTATTACTTTGGGCAGTTCCGTTCTATTTTAAATGGAAGAAAATGGATGCGCTTTTCCGTGTAACCTTATTTGGATTAAGCTTTTATTTTTTGAATGTGGTTTTTGTGTTGCAATTTATTTCCTGCGGCGATGCCATTATAGCAGACCGCTACACTTACACGGCTTACTTCGGTCCCGTATTTGCAATTATATATTTAGCCAACGAATGCATGATCGCTATTCCCGCGATTAAAAACTGGCTTATTGGATTGCTGGCAGCCCTTTCTGTTATGTTTGCTGTGCTTTGTGAAGCACGCACCAAAGTGTGGCATAACCCGGAAACATTTTGGAGCGATGTGATTGTGAAAAGCGACATGCATTCACAACTACCCTATTTAAATCTGGGTAACTATTTTGTTGATAGTGGCAAGTATGAAAAATCGTACCCCGAATATTCGCTCCTTGCCAGGCTGGGAATGAAAGATGGTGGTGTGTACCGTAACCTGGCTATGATTTACGGCTTGCATCATCAGTACGATTCTTCACTCTATTGTTTTTCGAAAGCAATAGAATACGATAGTACTAATGCCTCTATTTATACTAACCGTGCTATTACCTATGCCAACATGGGTAAATTTGATCTTGCACTGAAAGACTTTAATAAAGCCTATTTGCTAGATACAACGAAAAACTTAGCATTGGAGCAGCGAGCTGGAATGTTGACGCAATTGGAGCAATTTAAAGATGCAGTAAATGATTATAATAAGCTGATAATGCGCGAACCTAAGGAACTATCTTTTTATTTGCAAAGAGGAAATGCCCTATTGGATGGAGGAAACCCCGAAGCAGCTACGCATGATTATCTGTATCTATTAGAATTGCAACCTGATAATGGAACAGCTATGTATAATCTTTCAATAGCGTACGATAAACTGCGAGATGAAAAAAATGCATTGAATTATGCTGTAAAGGCAACCCAAAATAAAGTACAGGTTCCTGCCGATTATTTAATCAGGTTGCAAAAATTGGTATCCCATTAAGTCATAATTTAAATGGATCATCAAATTCTTAAAGCAGCTCAGGCCTGCCTCACAAAAGGTGGAACGATTCTCTATCCCACAGATACAATATGGGGAATAGGGTGCGATGCTATCAATAATTTGGCTGTGAAGCGCATATTTGAAATAAAAAACCG
Organism: Bacteroidota bacterium; assembly: GCA_013288205.1. Classification (GTDB taxonomy): domain Bacteria; phylum Bacteroidota; class Bacteroidia; order JABEUT01; family JABEUT01; genus JABEUT01. The sequence continues at coordinate 8,457 of JABDCH010000002.1, forward strand.
TCCTCCGGCAAAAAGTATGATTATCCTGGTTGCAAGTATGGCTCAACTGGAATTCTATGCCGATGTGCCTGATGTAGCAAAGGATCTAGTTGAATATGCAGAAACCCCGTTGACTATTATTTATCCCAATGCGAAACGGATAGCCGCTCCATTAATTGCAGAGGATGGCAGTATTGCCATACGGGTAGTGAAAGATGAATTTTGTGAAATGCTTATCCGTAATTTGCGGAAGCCCTTGGTATCTACATCAGCCAATATAAGTGGAAAACCTGCGCCTGTTTATTTTGACGAAATTAGCGATGAAATAAAAAACCAAGTTGATTATATAGTACCTTTAAGACAATCGGAGCACACAAAAAGCAAGCCTTCCCGGATTATTAAACTTGGAATGAACGGGGCTATTGAGATAATAAGATAAATGAATAAAACAGAAATAGACGCAATTAGCAGGCAGGCCATAACCCTTCCTGTTTTTAAAATAATTGCCGAAGCTGCTGATGCGCTTGGTGTAGATGCGTATGCAGTAGGTGGATATGTGCGCGATTTTTATTTATATCGTCCTTGTAAAGATATTGATATAGTTGCTATCGGAAAAGGAATTGAACTGGCATTGGAAGTAGCCAAGCGCTTAGGCGATCGCAAAGTAAATGTATACAAGAATTTTGGTACGGCGCAAATAGTATACGAAGAGTATAACATTGAATTTGTAGGAGCAAGAAAGGAATCGTACCGTAGCGACTCCCGCAAACCACTGGTGGAAGATGGCACCCTGGATGATGACCAGAAACGCAGGGACTTCACCATTAATGCGCTTGCCATTGGTCTCAGCAAAAATAATTATGGTGTATTGGTTGATTCTTTTGGTGGGATAAATGATTTGGAAAATCGCATTATACGCACTCCACTTGATCCGGATATTACCTATAGCGACGACCCTTTGCGCATGATGCGCGCCATCAGGTTTGCATCGCAGTTGGGATTTGATATTGAAAAAGAATCATTCGATTCTATTTGCAGAAATAAAGAGCGAATTAAAATCATTTCCAAAGAACGTATTACTGATGAGTTAAACAAAATCATTCTTTCCGATATACCCTCGGTTGGATTTAGCCTTTTGTTTGATTCGGGTTTATTGCACATTATTTTCCCTGAAATGGTTGCCCTGCAAGGAGTAGATAGTGTGGGGGTACAAAGTCATAAAGATAATTTTTATCACACGTTACAAGTGTTGGATAACCTTTCATTGCGCACAAAAGATTTGTGGTTACGTTGGGCTGCAGTGCTCCATGATATTGCAAAACCCTTAACTAAGCGTTTCGATAATAAAGCAGGATGGACATTTCATGGGCACGAAGATAAAGGCGCCCGTATGGTTCCTAAAATATTCGCTGATCTGAAATTGCCGCAAAATGAAAAAATGAAATACGTGCAGAAGCTTGTGTTGCTTCACTTGCGGCCTATTGTGTTGGCACAGGAAGTGGTGACTGATTCGGCTGTGCGTCGTCTGCTTGCCGATGCAGGGGACGATATTGATGATTTAATGTTGCTCTGCCAAGCTGATATTACTACTAAGAATTTTGCTAAGGTTAAAAAATATAAAACCAATTTTGAGTTGGTGCAGCGCAAGTTGAAAGAGGTAGAGGAGAAGGATCATCTGCGCAACTGGCAACCTCCTGTTACAGGCGAAGATATTATGAAAGCATTTGACATAGGCCCTTCATTGCAGGTAGGTATTCTTAAAAACGCGATTCGTGAGGCAGTGCTCGATGGAATTGTTCCTAATGAGCGTGATGCAGTATATCAATTCATGTTGGAGAAGGGTATAGAAATGGGCCTTCAGAGGCCTAAAGAATAACGTTTAACAGTAGGCTGTTCATAGTTTATAATTTCATAACCTACAGTTAATAGCTATCTTCTATACCTTTGGCGATTAAAAAAAATAGGTGCCATCTTTTAATCCCTAATTCATAATTCCTGATTAATGAAATATATAGTCTCTTATTCACCACATCACCAGCATTTTATAAATATAGAAATAATTGCCAACGTTTCAGGGGATAAAACAAATATACAATGCCCTGTATGGAGACCAGGACGATATGAGTTAGGGAATTTTGCAGGAAATGTACGTAATTGGAAGGCGGTTAATGAAAAAGGCGAGATACTTTCATATCATAAGGTTAATAAAAACTTATGGGAAGTTGAGACTGCGAATTGTAAGGAAATACATGTTTTTTATAGTTATTATGCTGCAGATTTGAATGCGGGTTCTACCTATCTTGATGACCGGCAGCTTTATATGAATCCTGTTAATTGCTGCATGTATGTTCCGGAGTTAAGGAGTGAGGCAATCACGATGGAGATAATTCTTCCTGAAGGATACCGTATAGCAACATCTATGAAAACGGGTAATCCGCAAAAGCTGGAAGCTTACTACCAACATACACTTACTGCTTCTAATTATGATGAGCTTGCCGACAGCCCTTTAATTGCCAGTCCTACCTTGCAATTGGAATGTATGCAGGTGGATACATTAAAAGTAAATATTTGGTTCCAGGGAGAAATGAAGCCTCTTTGGGATAAAATAAAAACAGATTTTTCTAAGTTTATTCAGGAACAGATTACCATGATGGGTGGATGCCCTGTAAATGAATATCACTTCATATATCATGCTTTACCATATAAATTCAGGCATGGGGTAGAACATCTTTCGTCCACCATCATAGCTATAGGGCCGTCTTACAACCTGATGAAGTACGAACAGTATAATGGATTGCTGGGTATTTCCTGCCACGAATTATTTCATTGCTGGAATATCAAAACGATTCGTCCTGTGGAAATGTTTCCCTATGATTATACCAAAGAGAACTATTCCCGTCTTGGCTATGTATATGAAGGCGTAACTGATTATTATGGAGATTACCTTTTACTGCGCTCAGGGATTTTTTCTGAATTTGATTATCTAAAGGCCGTACAGGAACAGATACAAAAGCATTTTGACAATTTTGGCCGTTTCAACCTGGGGGTTGCTGATTCTTCTTTCGATACATGGATAGATGGATACTCACAAGGTGCCCCGTACCGTAAAGTATCGATATATACAGAGGGCGCCTTGATAGCCTTTATGGTAGACACTTTTATCAGGAGCCATACTTCCAATACCAAGTCGCTTGATGATGTTATGAAAACACTCTACCATGACTATGCTATGAGAGGCAAACCATATAGCGAATCAGACTACTGGGGTATTATTGAACAAATAGCAGGACAATCGTGCAAAGAAATATTTGACAATTACGTAAACAAAGCTGCCAGTTTTGATGAACCATTGGCTACCGCCCTTCTATATATAGGATTAACACTACAGATTGCGCCTGCCAAAAAGCATTGTGAACGCTACTATGGAATGAAGGTGCTGGATGAAGATGGCAAGTACAAGGTTACTGCTGTTTTACCGGGTTCTCCGGCAGAGCAGGCAGGTATTTGTGTGCATGATGAAATCCATTCTATAAATGGGCATGCGGTGAAATGCAATTTCCATGATTGGTGTACCTATTACGACCAGGACCCAGTGGTATTAAGCTTGGTCGCACAAAGTGCAAGGCGGCATGTAACGGTTAAACCTATTGAAGGCAAGGAATACTTTCCCTCCTTTTTTGTGGTAAAAAAGCAAGACGCTACCTCTGAACAAGAGGAGGCTTACAAAGCCTGGAGCCGTCGCGATTTTTAGTTATTCAATAACTGCAACTACTGAAACCTCAATGTTGGCATTGAGGGGTAGGCGGGATACCTGCACTGTTTCGCGGGCAGGGTAATTTCCGCTGAAGAAAGAACCATATACCTCGTTCACTTGTGCAAAATCGTCCATATTGCTAAGGAATATGGTGGTTTTTACAATGCTCGCCATTGTTAACCCTGCCGCTTCCAATACGTTTTTTACATTGGTCATTACCATCAGGGCTTCAGCCTTAATATTTTCAGTTTTCAGGGCTCCGCTAACCGGATCTTTTCCCACTTGCCCCGAAACAAAAACAAAATTACCTGCTTGTATTGCCTGGCTATATGGGCCGATAGGCTCAGGTGCATTTTTGGTATAAATAGGTTTCATAAAAAATGAATTAGCTTTTTGATAATAATCTTTTCCGGTGCTGTAGTCCCCAGGTTCTTAATTCGCCAATTACTTTGTGAAGTGATTTACCATACGTAGTAAGGGAGTATTCTACGGTAACCGGGAGGGTATCATATACCGTGCGTTTTACAAGCTGGTTTATTTCCAGTTCCTTCAACTCTTTCGATAACATTTTCGGGGTGATTCCTTCAATCTCCCGTTGCATTTCCTTGAAGCGTTTCTTCTCGAAGGTAAGCGCAATAATAATAGGGATTTTCCATTTACCACTCAAAATGTCCAGGGCATCCTTTACCGGTAAAAGGTTTTTTTTGCACTCGCTGTGTTGTTCTGCTGAGGTAGCCCCGTTTTGTTGCTTCTTTTTAATTTCTTTCTCCAGTATAGTTGGCATATCGGCTATGTATTGGTCTATTACGTCACAAATATACTTTTTTTGTAATAAAGAAAGGTGGTTTCATAAAGTATACTGGTATGTTATTGTATAGTAGTAACTTTTGTATACTAACTATGTTGTACATTTGTCTTTCAAACTAATAAAATTAAAACATCATGAAGTACATTCCTCTTATCGGCAGAATTTTATTCTCTCTCATTTTCCTCATGTCAGGACTTATGGGACATCTAATTGGCTTATCAGGAACGGCAGCTTATGCCGCATCTCAAGGGCTTCCTATGGCAACTTTTCTCGTTGCTCTTTCGGGGATTATTGCACTTGCAGGCGCTCTGAGCATTATCCTTGGATATAAGGCTAAAATGGGCGCTTGGTTAATTATTATATTTCTTATCCCTGTAACTTTTAAGATGCATGCTTTTTGGGCAATAACCGACCCTGCCCAGCAAATGATGAAGCAAATGCAAATGGCTATGTTTATGAAAAATGTAGCATTAATCGGCGCTGCATTAATGATAAGTTATTTTGGTGCCGGTCCGGTTAGTTTAGATGTCAAAAAACAAGCTTAAAAATTTATTTTAATTCTCAGGCTATGAAAGTCGAAATATGGTCGGATGTTATATGCCCCTTTTGCTACATAGGCAAAAGGCGCTTTGAACATGCCCTTGAAAAATTTAGTCATAAAGATGAGGTGGAAATAGTTTGGCATAGTTTTGAGCTTGATCCGGAAAGAGAATCTGTTCCCTGGAAAAGTATACATCAAATATTTGCTGAAAAGAAAGGCTGGTCTGTTGAACAGGCCAAGGAAATGAACGATCATGTTACTAAAATGGCTAAGGAAGTAGGATTAACGTATGATTTTGATAAAGCAATTCCTGTAAATACATTTAATGCACACCGCATTTCACATCTTGCGGCAAAACACAATGTGCAAAATGAAATGGAGGAATTGCTTTTCTCTTCTTATTTTACAAAAGGACTCAATATTGATGATGCAAATTCACTTGTATCGCTCGCCAATCAGGTTGGAATTGATTCAAAGGAGACCGAGCAAGTGTTGAAGAATAGTAATTATAGTGAGGATGTAAGGCAGGATGAAGAGGAGGCAAAGGAAATAGGTATCAATGGCGTACCCTTTTTCGTTTTTGACCGGAAATATGCCATATCCGGTGCGCAGCCGGAAGATGTGTTTATAAGAACACTCGAAAAGGTTTGGGAAGAAAGAACCGCTTCCTAAGGCTTTACGCACACTCTCACATAATTTAGTGACTTAGTATACTGCAGTATACTGGTATATATCAGTATACTAATATACTTTATATACTAAATAGGTGTACCTTTGTCCCCAATTAATTAAAAAACATATAAAAATAATGGAAACACAAGAAAAGCAGGCAAAAGCCAAAGTTTGGACGCTGGACAAAGCACATGCAAAAGTAGGATTTGGAATTACCCACATGCTGGTATCTGAGATAGAAGGCTCTTTTAAGAATTTTGATGTAAAACTAAACGTCCCTAATGAAGATTTCTCAGGAGCTGAAATAGAATTCACCGCTGATGTGAACAGCATTGATACAGCAAATGAAATGAGAGATACACACTTAAAGAAGGATGATTTCTTTCATGCTGAAAAAAATCCACAGATTACCTTTAAGAGCAAATCATTTGTGAAGATTGCTGATAAAAAGTATGCACTGAATGGAGACCTAATCTTTAATGGCGTCACTAAGAACGTTGATCTGGATGTGAAAGGAAATGTAGTACAACATCCTATGAAGCCAGGTACTACCGTTGCCGGATTTAAGGTAACAGGCGAAGTAAAAAGGTCTGATTTTAATTTTGCTCCTAATTACCCTTCTATTGCGTTGAGCAATGAAGTTGCAATTGTTGCAAACGCGGAGTTTACTGCTGAATAATTAGATGAACGAGGATTGGTTCGTCCCCCGGTTGAAAAAGCCGGGGGATTTTTTTTGGGGGGAATTAACAATTCTCTTCCGCACATGCCATATTATCGTATTCCGATTCCAGCGTGATATGATGAATATTGTTGTGCTCCAATTCGTGTTTCAGCTTATGTTTTACCTGTTGTTCCTGTTCAATAGTGGTGCCTTCTGATAATACAAGATGTGCAGTCAGTGCATTTTCAGTAGTGCTAATAGCCCATATGTGAATATGGTGGAGGTCTTTAACACCTTTTATTTTTAATGCGACATTCCGGATATTGTCAATGCTGATACCCGTCGGAACTGCATCCAGCGAAAGCCGCAGGCTATCGCGTAACAGCTTCCAGGTATTGATTAAGATAATGGCCGCAATTATGAGGCTCAATATACTGTCTAAAACATACCAGCCCGTATACAGTATAACGATACCGCCTACTACAAGCCCCAGTGAAACTATGGCATCGGACAATAGGTGCAAATAAGCGCCTTTTACATTGAGGTCTTTATCTTTTCCCTTCATAAACAGCATGGCTGATATTCCGTTAACTAATATACCAATGCCTGCAACAATAGAAATAGTGAGACCGGGTAATGGTTCGGGCTTAAATAGATGGCGGATGGCTTCAAACACAATGGCGCCTATTGATACAAGCAATATAACGGAGTTAATAAGCGACACAAATACAGAGGTCTTGCGGTAGCCGTATGTATAGCGCTCATTCGATTTTACTTTCATCATTTTAAAAGCAAACAGTGATAGGGCAAGTGCTCCTACATCAGCCAAATTATGTCCTGCATCGGAAAGCAGCGACAGCGAATGGATTGCCACTCCCACACCTACCTCTATCAGCACAAATAAAGAATTAAGGATGATGCCGACGATGAATGCGCCATTCATTTCCTCCAAGTTAACTACATGATGGTGATGGTGGTCGTGGGTGTGACCACGTGCATGGTCATGGTCGTGTGCCATTCTTATTTTTGGGGTAACTTATCGAAAGGACTTCACTTCCTTTGCTAAAGCAGTATAGACCTTTTCGTTGATATTAACCAGTGGAAGTCGTACATGATCGGTAGTTAACCCCATCATTTTTAAAGCGGCCTTTACACCCGCGGGGCTTCCATCGGCAAAAAACAAATTAGTAATGTTGGTTAATTTATAATGCAGTTTACGTGCTTCGTCATAGTTACCTGCCAGTACCTGCCTTGTCATTTCAGAAAAATCTTTCGGATATGCATTGGCAACAACCGATATAACTCCATCCGCACCACAAGCAATAAGCGGCAAGGTAATTAAATCATCACCTGAAATAACGAGGAAGTTCTTTGGGCGGTTTTTTATAATATTCATTACCTGTGCAAAATTGCCAGATGCTTCTTTAATGCCAATGATATTTTTAAATTCATGGGCAAGACGCAGGGTTGTTTCGTCTGAAAGATTACAACTTGTTCTGGTGGGTACGTTATATAGTAATATGGGAAGGGGAGCGGCTTTGGCAATAGCGCTGAAGTGCTGGTAAAGACCTTCCTGATTGGGGCGATTATAAGGAGGGCAAACAGAAAGAATGGCAGAAATACCTGACAGATCTGTTTTTTCCATCGAATGTATTACTTCAGCTGTATTATTTCCACCTATGCCTAATACAACCGGAATTCTGCCCTTCACAGTTTTAACAATATGTTCCGTTACGGCAACTTTTTCTTCCTTGCTAAGTGTTACTGATTCGCCGGTGGTTCCTAGTGCTACAATATATTCAATCTTACCCTTGATAAGGTGTTCAATCAGTTTTTCGAGTGCGTTGAAATCAACTGCTCCGTTTTTTTTGAAAGGAGTAACTATGGCAACTCCGGTACCTTTCCCGAAGGGTAAAGAACTATTTTGTTTTTTTCTGTTAGATGGCATGAATGTTAATTTTGAAATGCAAAGGTACGATTTATAAAAAATAGTACTTTTAGAACCTAAAGTAATACAAGGCACAAATGTTTTCAGCACTATTAGCAGGCACTTTACTTGGTTTTTCCCTGTCGTTGGTTTTTATTGGCCCATCCCTATTTGCGCTTATACAAACCAGCATCAAAAACGGGTTTCGCTCTGCGGCTATTATGGCCATAGGTATATCGTTCAGCGATGTTATCCTTGTTTTGTTGGCCTACCTGGGCGCAGCTCAGTTTATGGATAACCCTAAGGTTAAATTGTATGAGGGTCTTGGTGGAAGCATTGTACTCTTTGTATTCGGTATATATGAGCTTTTCCAAAAACACGAGGAGGAAAAAGAAGCGCAAATAGGTATAAAGGCAGTTGCTAACATAAATAGAAAATTGCCTTTAATGTTCGTAAAGGGTTTTTTTCTGAATCTGCTCAATCCCTTTGTGTTGTTTATGTGGATATTGTGGGTTAGTACAGTAAGCTCCCGTTATAATTCAAAAGAGGAAGTGCTGGCATTTTTTGCCGGAACCCTGGGTGTTATTTTGACGATGGATTTATTGAAGTCAGTTGTAGCTAACAGGCTGAAAAAAATCCTTACGTTTAAAGTGATGCGGGTTGTCCACTATGTTATGGCTATTGCGCTTATTATTTGCGGAATAGTGCTAGTAATTAACGTGCTATCAGGAAAAAGCGCTACTGCTTAGCTCCGGCCGGTGTGGTTTTTTGCAGGCTGTCTTTATATTGTTGGTTCAGTTGGGCTACTATAGGCTTTGTAATATCCAAGCTATCGTTACCATATATTACAGCTCCGCCCACATTTTCGTATCCCAGAATATAATCGAAGCCTGATTTTTTATTATATTCTGCAATAAACTTCTGTATTTTCTTTTGCAACTCATAGTTTCTTTCTTGAACCTCTTTTAAAAGCTCATCTCGTTGTTGCTGCATTCCATCCAGTTCACTTTTCTTGGCTTCCATATCCTTTTGATCTTTTTCATCCTCTATTTGGGAAATATTGCCTGATTGCTTTTTTTGCATATACCCTTGGTATTCGTCCTGCAATTTTTTTGCTTTTCCAGTATATATATCCTGAAATTGGTTCTCCTTTTGTTGGATTTCACTATTGAAATCTTTCATCAACTGGTAATTTGCATTAATGCTGTCAACATTTACGTATGCAATTTTGAGTAACCTGTCTTTACCTGCTGTGGTAGCCATGTTTCCTTCTTGGCCCATGCTTTTTTTTAGGTTATTGAACATCACAAAAAGAATAATTATAAGTACTAAAAGAATAGCGTTTAGGGCAATTGAAAGGTTTTTCATGGTTCTTTTTATTAAGATTTAGTATTAGACTTCCGAGGGGCAAAGGTACAATTCTTATTATTTCTTTAGCATGACGATTTGTTAAACCGCTTTTTCCTGTATCAGGTTTGCCAGCCTTTCGGGGGTAAGATTGTGGTAAAGTTCGCCCCGAAAAGCAAGTGAAATGGAACCGGTTTGTTCAGAAACGACAATAGCAACGGCATCCGACTTTTCTGTAATTCCTACGGCTGCCCGGTGCCGCATACCTAGGTGCGCCGGGAAGTCAATTTTTTCGGTACTGGGCAATACGCAACGTGCAGCATGGATATGGTTATTTTCAATGATGATAGCTCCGTCGTGCAAAGGACTGTTTTTATAGAAAATGCTTTCTAGAATAGATTCTGTAATATGCGCATCAATTATGTCGCCTGTCTGCGAGTAGAAGGAAAGGTCGGAATCGTTGCTGAGTACGATCAATGCTCCTGTCTTTTTTTCGCTCATATTTCGACAGGCTTTTATTAGTGGGTGAACATCCAGTGGTCTTTTATCACTCATTTGCAGCATCAGGAAATTCTTTGCAAAATTGCGGCGGTTAAAGAATTCAGTCTTGCCAATTAACAACAAAAATCGCCTCAATTCCTGCTGGAATACAATGATAATGGCAATAATACCTACATTGATAAAGCCTCCCAATATGCTGCTCAATAAAGTCATACCAAGAGCTTTTACAACAAGCCACAGCACATAGAGCAAAATCATTCCCGTAAGGATATTGATAGCCGTTGTACCCTTAACCAAGCTGTAAAGCTCGTAAAGCAATATAGCTACCAGCAAAATATCCAGCGCATCTATAAACCGGAATGTAATGAACAGGGTCAGCATTATTCGGCAAGAGAATTAGAGGTTAGATATTGTTTAACTAACAAAATTACTTGCCTTGCTTCCTTTATATCATGTACCCGTAAGATATTAGCGCCTTGCAAAAGAGCGAGGGTATTAAGTGATACAGTACCCGCTAATGCATTTTCGGGTTTGGTTTTAAGTACTTTATTAATCATCGATTTACGGGAAACTCCGGTCATTATAGGAAGACCAAAACTTGTAAACCTGTCCAGGTAGTGCAAAAGGGTATAATTATGTTCTACGCTTTTCCCAAAACCAAACCCAGGGTCAATAATAATTTGTGAAACTCCGGCAGCTTTCAATTTCTTTATCCGCTTGGCAAAATATTCATGCACCTCTGCAACTACATCATTATAATGTGGATTTTGCTGCATGGTTTTCGGGGTTCCTTGTATGTGCATCAATACATACGGCACTTTGTATTTAGCTACTGTTCGATACATTTCAGGATCGGCTCCGCCTGAAATATCATTTATTAGCGAAGAACCTTTCTCCAATACCACTTTAGCAACAGATGCATGAAAAGTATCAATGGAAACTGGGATGTTGGGATGATTCTTTACGAGGTATTCTAAAACGGGTAATAGTCTTTTTAGTTCCTCCTCCGGTGTAACGTCTTCTGCTCCGGGGCGTGTGGATGCTGCTCCCAAATCAAGCATATCTGCCCCTTGGGCGATAAGTTGTTCGGAACGTTCAATGGCTGCGTGAGAGGAAATATATTTTCCGCCATCATAAAATGAGTCGGGGGTAATGTTGATGATTCCCATTACCAGGGGAGACTCCAATGACAAGGTTACACCATTAACAAACCGAAGCGCGGCGACACTATTTTCTATTTCCCGGATAGTACTCATCAATTATTACAAATTTACAAAAATTGGGCGACTAAAAACTTCATCACATCCACCCCATCTGCATAATCGGAAAGTGAGGGTGAGTGGGTTTCTCCGATAGCAACCAATGGCAGTGAGGTACCATGTCGTAGTAGCTTATCTCTCATTTTTGTAGAAACGGCTATACATTGAATTTGCTCTTTTATCTCCAATAAATGACTGCTTAATTGTTCAAGACTCTCATATTCTTCAAAGTTCAATACGGCGATAGGGGAGGCAGTAGCGCTGTTTTCAATGACAGCAAGAAATCCGTTATCGGTAAACTTTTTCCCATCCATTAAGTAAATAGTACGGTTATACACATAATTAGAGTGGTACTTGTTATGGTTGATAACCTCTTTATAAGGCTCAGTACTCAGGAAGAAGTTGTCGAATATGCAGTTCTTTGGGACATACAGTTTCGATACATTCCGGCAACCCAGCCCGAAATAGCTAAAAATATCATTTCCCAGGGTGGTTAGTTCGGTATCGGTTTCAGAACCATCTAAAAGAGCAACGCCATTGCGGTTTTTACGTATAATATGAGGGATATTCCTGAAATAATATTCAAAATGTCTTGCCGTGTTGTTGCTCCCTGTTGCTATCACCGCATCCAACGGGGCGGCAAGTCTTTCCACAAAATGTATTTTTTCTTTCCATTCAGGTTCTATTTCAATCAGCCTGCTGGCAATAAATTGAAGCAATCTGGAATCGGAATGCGAAAGTTTAGCGTGAAGTATATTCCCGCTTAACAATACGCATAAAAAGTCGTGGAAGCCTACCAGTGGAATATTTCCTGCCATTACTACTCCAACTATTGCAGCCTTCCTGTTTTTTGTCTCCGTTTCAGGGTATAACGAGAGCCATTTAGCCAGTTTATCCTTCTCCAGCCATGAGCTTATTCCTTTCACAGCAAGATGTATGTTACCTTTTGTAAACCAGGCATTTTCCTGTTCTGCTAATCGGATGGTTTGCTCCCATTGTTCTTGGTTGGAAGTATTTCCGGCTAAAAAGCTTCTAAGCTCTTCTCCCAGTAAATGAAAGCTTTGTATGGCTATGGTAGGTTGCATGGTTTACTTTATGAGGGTATGCAAAGGTAGACTTACGATGGTAAAAAAACTATTTTGGGCTAGAATAAGTTTCAGCAATTAACAATTTTTAATCTGCCTGAATCTTTAAAAAGCCTGTAATAATGAGCATAAACGCACTTTATATGAAATATTAGTGTGCTTTATGATAAAAATCTTGTAAAAAATCGCTGGTTTGATTTACATTTGCACCCCAATTTTAAACCCATACAAAAATAAAATGAGTAAAATAAAAGTAGCTATCAATGGCTTTGGTAGAATTGGCAGAGTGACTATGAGAGCATTACTGCAAAGAAACAACATAGAAGTTGTTGCTATTAACGACATTACAGATAGCGCCACCCTTGCGCACCTTTTTAAGTACGATTCTATTCACGGAAAATTTGATGGAACCGTCGCAATTGAAGGTGATGGTATTAAAATTAACGGACAGCATATTAAAATAACCGCCCATAAAGACCCCGCAGCCCTTCCATGGAAGGAGTTGGGCGTTGATGCGGTTATTGAATCAACCGGTTTGTTTATTGACAGGCCCAGTGCTGAAAAACATATTGCAGCAGGTGCAAAAAGAGTAATTATCTCTGCCCCGGCAAAAGGCGATATTAAAACCATCGTAATGGGGATTAATGATAAGGACTTGAAAAGCACTGATATAGTGGTATCGAATGCTTCCTGCACCACCAATTGTGCTGCTCCCATGGCTAAGGTAATACACGAAAGCTGGGGCATTGAAGTGGGCTTTATGACCACCATTCATGCATACACCAGCGACCAACGCCTGCACGATTCTCCACATAAAGATATGCGCCGCGCTCGAGCAGCAGCCCTTTCCATGATTCCTACTTCCACCGGGGCAACCAAAGCTATTGTCGAAATATTTCCTGAATTGAAAGGTAAATTGACAGGCGATTCTATCCGTGTGCCGGTGCGTGATGGTTCTATTACCGATTTTACTTTTATTGTGAAGAAAGTTCCTACTGTTGCTGAAATAAATGCTGCCTTTAAAAAGATATCCGAAGGCGAATTGAAAGGCATACTCGAATATTCTGAGGAACCATTGGTTTCAGCGGATATAGTGGGCAATCCTCACTCTTGCATATTTGATTCCGGCCTTACTGCCGTAATCGGAAACCTGGTAAAAATAAGCGGTTGGTACGATAATGAAACCGGCTACTCCAACCGCCTGGTTGACCTGATTGAAAAAATGGGTAAATAAGCGCAGAATAAACAATATCTATTAAGCCCGTCTTACGTACACAGTAAGATGGGCTTACTTATTTATAGGGCATTATCAACAGGCACTCTTTATAACTACCTTGTGCGGGTCATCCAGCTTTTAACCGGATGTAGTTACTTTGTGAAAGGAATGAAAAAGCGTGAGTTTTATTACATCTTTTCGGCAATACTTGCCGGTTCTTTTTTGTGGGATGCTTGTCATTCCAGTAAAAAAGTTACCAAGTCAGTTCAGGTTACTAAGCTGGAAACCAAAAGTACTTATACGCCTGTCTCTGTCAGCGATGACTCCGAGAAGAGTCCACCTAAAAGAAGCAATATAAAAACGGACGATGCGGATCCACCTGAAACCAGGAGTGAGGAAAAAGCCATAATAGCTGCCTATGCCGATAAATTAGGCGTTTCCAAACGGGATGTAACGAACTATAAACTCTACCATTTTGTGGATGATTGGTACGGAACCCGCTATAAATACGCAGGAAGAAGCAAATCGGGGGTTGACTGTTCCGATTTTGTAACTATACTTTTAAAAACCGTATATAATATTGATGTTTCAGGCGCTGTTACAGATATCTATAAGCAATGCAAACCGATAAAAGCTTCTGAACTGAAAGAAGGTGATTTAGTTTTCTTTAAAATAAATAAGAAATCACTTTCGCATGTTGGCGTCTATTTACAGAACCATAAGTTTGTTCATGCCAGCGTACACGCGGGGGTAATTATAGACGACCTGGGAGAAGACTATTATAAAAAGTACTACCGGGCTGCAGGACGGATTTTATAAGGTTACGCTTCTACTATTTTTCCGATAGCGGAATCGTAACTGGCTTTTAATTCTTCCACTGTTCCAAAAGATTCTCCGTCAATCACCATCTCGTTGCCATCAACTACACCCAGACAACTGAATTCAGCATTAGAGTTAAGCAACATATCAGTAAAAGCATCTTCATTTTCCGGTTTAACGGTAACAACTATTCTCGACTGGCCTTCGCCAAATAAGAAGGCATCTTTACGGATACTGCTGTCGGTATCAATATCAAATCCGAGATTGCCAGCCATTGCTGATTCGGCAAGGGTTATAAAAAGTCCACCATCCGAGCAATCATGTGCTGATTCTATCAATCCTTGTTGAATCAAACTTTTCACAGCAGACTGTACCTCATATTCTTCTGACAAATCAAAATAAGGAGCGGGAGAACCTTTTACCTTATGCCACGAATAAAGATATTCCGACGAGCTAATTTCATTACGACATTCTCCAACCAAATAAATCAAATCACCTTCCTGTTTGAAATCAAGAGTCATTACTTTGTTCTTGTCATGTACTATTCCGAGCATGCCAATTACGGGCGTTGGAAATACAGGTCCCTCAAAAGACGATTGGTTATAAAAGCTCACATTTCCACCGGTTACAGGAGTGCTAAACTTAGTGCATGCTTCGCCTATGCCTTTGATGGCTTCTACAAACTGCCAGTAAACTTCCGGGTTATACGGATTGCCAAAATTGAGGCAATTGGTAATAGCTATTGGGTCTCCGCCTGAGCAAGTAATATTACGCGCGGCCTCCGAAACGGCTATCGCTCCGCCTTTATGTGGATCAGCATAAACGTAGCGTGAATTGCAATCTACCTTCAGCGCAAGAGCTGAATCGGTTTTTTTTACATTTACGATAGCCGCATCCGAAGGCCTGTTAGAGCTCATATTCACCGTACCTACCATTGAGTCATATTGTTCATACACCCATTTCTTAGATGCTATATTCGGATGAGTTAGAAGGTAATGAGCAATCTCTTTATGGTTATCTGGTTCTGAAATTGTATCTATATTGAACTGTTGGAATTCCTTATAGTAGGCAGGTTCTTTAAATTCCCGTTTGTAAACAGGTGCACCTCCACCTAATACAAGGGTTTCAGCGGGCACATCGGCTACTAATTCGTCGCCCATGTAGTATTTCAAGCGGTCGCCGGATGTTACCTCACCAATTACGGCATAGTGCAAATCCCATTTCTCCAACACATCTTCCACTTCTTTTTCCCTGCCTTTCTTTACAATAACAAGCATCCGCTCTTGCGATTCGGAGAGCAGTATTTCGAAAGGCTGCATGTTTTGCTGGCGCAATGGTACCCTATCCAAATGAATAATCATACCACTTTGGCCCTTGGCCGACATTTCGGAGGTGGAGCAGGTGATACCTGCTGCTCCCATGTCCTGCATCCCCACCACAGCGCCTGTTTTGATAACTTCGAGAGATGCTTCGAGTAAAAGTTTTTCCTGGAATGGGTCACCTACTTGTACTGATGGTAATGATTCCGCAGAATCTTCTGTAATATCAGCGGAAGCAAACGTTGCTCCGTGTATGCCATCTTTACCCGTGCTAGAGCCAATGATATATACCGGGTTTCCTTCCCCATGCGATGTAGCCGAAATAGATTCGCCTACTTTCAAAATCCCAACCGACATGGCATTTACCAATGGGTTCACATTATAGCATTCGTCAAAAAATACTTCTCCGCCAACGGTAGGTACTCCAAAAGCATTACCATAATCGCCGATGCCTTTCACCACGCCTTTCATCAGCCACTTGGTTTTGTCGGAATTAAGATTGCCAAAACGCAATGAGTTCAATTGTGCAATGGGGCGTGCACCCATGGTAAAAATATCGCGGTTTATTCCGCCTACACCCGTAGCTGCACCTTGATAAGGTTCCAATGCAGAGGGGTGGTTATGCGATTCTATTTTAAAAGCGCAGGCATAACCATTGCCAATATCTACCAATCCGGCATTTTCTTCCCCTGCTTTGGCAAGCAAGCCCTTGCCTTCGCGTGGCAGGGTTTTGATATAGAAAATAGAGTTCTTGTAGGAGCAGTGTTCGCTCCACATAACAGAATATATGCTTAGTTCGGTATAGTTAGGGGTTCTGCCTAAAATGGCAATGATTTTTTGAAATTCCTCCTCCGATAATCCTAATTGCTTGGCTGTTTCTGCAGTAACTTGTATCTCTTTTACGATGGTTTCCATGTCTTTATTTATTGATATGCAAAGATAGGGTATGCGCCGATATTTTTGTGTTATAAAATGCTAAATGCACCTGTTTAGGGAATAATTTTATTAACAAAGCATTCAGGATGCATTCCCATTTATGCATAAAAAATTCTAATTTTTTTGCGTCACATTGCGTCACACTTTTTTCGATTTATCTATATCCAATATAAATATGTTTCTATTGGTATAAACTGATATATAAGTACTTGCGGCTATTTCACAACTCTGTCGTATAAAACTAGAATTTCGATATAATTTTTGTGCCAGGCAAATGCCACTCACAAATAATTGGTTTTAAGAAATAAAAAAGTGGTAGTTTGGGTCATTGACTTTTAAGGAATGGGGCAATTTTTTGATATGGGTGGAATAGGAGAGATTGTATCTTTTATAAACTCTGATAGAGTTTAAGGGAGTCTTAAATAACATAGTGACGACACAGCAGATAGAATATTCAATAGAGACAGGTAAACTTAGTCTTAGCTTCTGGGGTAAAATAAACCATTATGGAATTGTTCTATATTCGTTTCTTTTATCTTCTATCCCAATCTTTCTGCATCTTAAGTATTTTATCTTGGGGATACACAAACAATTAAAACCATTCGAACTTTTGTTTCTAATCCCTTTAATTCTTGGACTCCTTTTCTATTGGATGCAGAAAAACAGGTTGAAATTCAAGTCTATTGAAACTAATCTCAGTAGGGAAGAACTGAATAAGCTTATTGAAAAAGTAGCTAAAGAACTTGAATGGAAAGAAACGACATCCAATGATAAAGTATATATTGCGAAGACAGATCCTGGTTTCTTCTCTGGTAGTTGGGGGGAACAAATCACAATTCTTTTTGACCAAAATAGAGTACTAGCGAATAGTATTTGCCGTCTTGATCAACATTCCTCTGTAGTATCTATGGGCCGAAACCGTCAAAACATAGAAACTTTAATAGATGAAATCAAGAATACCAACCATAATCCTGAAAAATGGTAAACATTCTTTTCTGCATATTCTACATCCTGCTTTTTTCTGCTATCATTAAGCGGAGCAGTTGGTTTAGTGCAGGAGGTTTTAGTAATAAATATTTCCTGGGTGTTTTTTATCTCAAGCTTCTATTCGGAGTAGCGCTTTGGTTTATTTACACGCATATTTATAAAAACCGCCTCACCAGCGATGTGTTCAAATATTATGATGATGCCCGGATAATTTTTAATACGCTCCATACAAGCACAAAGGATTACTTAACCCTGTTAACGGGTATTGGCGACACGAGCGCTCATTACCAGGACATATACCTTACCATGAATAATTGGGAGAACGGGTATGGAACCGTTTTATACAGCAATAGTCACTTTATCATTCGGATGAATGCTTTTTTCTGGCTTTTTTCAAGAGGATATTACGGGGTGCATGTTATTTTTATGTGCTTCATTTCTCTTGTAGGACTTATGTATATCTATAAAGCATTTTTACCCTTTTTACAAGATAAGAGCAGAGCCCTTTTTGTTGCTGTTTTTCTTTTTCCTTCCGTCATTTTATGGAGCTCGGGAGTTTTAAAGGAAGGTTTTGTTTGGTTAGGATTGGGCTTGGCTATCTATTATTTTTTCAAATTCAGTAGTCAGTTGTCAGTTGTCAGTAGTCAGAAAGAAACAAAAATCCTAAATCCTAAATCACAAATCTCATATCTCATAACTTATACCCTATATCTAATAATCGGATTGGTTGTGTTGTTTGAATCGAAGGCATACGTGTTGCTTTGTATTATTCCCGCTTTTGTTGCACTCCTGCTGGTGAAAAAGCTGCGTTATTGCAGTGCACATCCTTTACTGACATATAGCATAGTTTTGGCAGTGTACCTTTCAAGCTCATTTTTGCCTCATATTTTCCTTGGAAAAGTTAGCCCATTAAAAATGCTTTCGGATAAACAAACCGACTTTAACCGGATAAGTCGTGGTGGGATTTACCTTGCTGAGATTAAAGACACAGAACAATATGCGAGTATCCCGATTACCGATTCTACCGATATAATTCCGTTGAATTCCCTTGCAGATAGCATGGCTCATAAAAAGGGTATCCAATACCTGGCAGAGAATTCTTTTTGGTACAATGAATTAAAAACTGGCAAGTATGTGCCATTTATGCTAAAGCATGGTGCCGCGTATAACAGTTTCCGGTTATGGAATAACGATACTATGCATGCTATAGCGACCGACAGTACCGCATATTGCATTTGCACATACATTGAACCTGCCAAAAGCGCCATATATATTGAGCCAATAAGACCCACCCTGAAAAGCCTTACATATAATACGATGCAGGCATTGAAAATAGCCATGCTTTTGCCTTATCCATGGAAAGTACATTCAGCGATGACAGCCATTTATTGTGCCGAAAATATTTTTGTACTGATTGTGATTTTCGTTGCTTTGTTTTTTAGTAAGCGACCTTTTCTGCATAAAGAGATAGTATTGTTTTGCCTTGCCTATTGCCTGATGATGCTTATATTGATTGGAATGACAACGCCAATTTTAGGTGGGATAGAACGATATAAATCGGTGGTTATTCCTTTTATGTTTATTTTGCTTTTGCTAATTACTAAAAAGCCAGAAGCTAATGGCTAATAGCGTAACCAATGAAAAGTAAACTATTTCAAAGAAAATCGCAGGAGCAAATATTAGCCCAGCTTGATGCCGATGAGAAAGGTAATCACTTGAACCGGGTTCTGTCGGTGCGCGATTTAACTGCCCTGGGAATTGCTGCCGTAATTGGCGCAGGAATTTTTTCAACTGTTGGCAAGGCCTGCTTTTTTGGTGGACCAGGCGTTATTTTTCTATTCATCATTACCGCTGTTGTGTGTGCCTTTTCTGCCTTGTGCTATGCCGAGTTTGCTTCGCGCGTGCCTATTTCAGGTAGCGCCTATACATATTCGTACGTGGCTTTCGGAGAACTTATTGCCTGGATTATTGGGTGGGATTTAATTATGGAATATGCCATCGGAAATATTGTGGTTGCCATTTCATGGTCGAGTAATTTCACCAGTTTTTTAGATAAAATGAATGCAGGTATTCACCTGCGGTTTCCGCATACATTCGTCAATCTGCATGTTCCCGATTTCCTGTCCAATGGCTTTCGCCAAATATACCTGGGGCATCAATCTTTTACAGAGCTTGTAGCCAAACATCTGCCTGTTCCTGCTGATGTAGCAGGCATGAATAATCTCTGGAATACTGCTCCACATATTGGTTCTATTCCTATTATTATGAATCTTCCCGCATTTGTCATTACGTTTTTTATCACCTGGCTGGTATTTGTAGGCATTCGTGAATCGCGCACTTCGAGCAACCTGATGGTAGCATTCAAGCTTATTGTAATTATGCTGGTTATAGCAGTTGGTTTTTTTTATGTGCACACCACCAACTGGACTCCCTTTGTACCTAATGGGTTTGGTGGAGTGATGCGGGGAGTATCCGATGTGTTCTTTGCCTATATTGGTTTTGATGCTATTTCAACTACGGCGGAAGAATGCAAAAACCCTCAGCGCGATTTGCCTAGGGGAATGATGTATTCGCTCATAATTTGTACTGTATTATATATTTTAATTGCCCTAGTGCTAACCGGAATGGTAAATTATACCCACCTTAATGTAGGCGATTTTCTGGCAGATGCTTTTCATCAAAACGGACTCAACTGGTTAAGCGGAATATTGGCTTTGAGTGCAGTAATTGCAACAACCAGCGTATTATTGGTTTTTCAACTGGGTCAACCCAGGATATGGATGAGCATGAGCCGTGATGGTTTATTACCAAAACGATTTTCGAAATTGCATCCCAAGTACCATACACCGGGATTCTCTACAATTATGACAGGATTAATGGTTGGTATACCTGCTTTATTCCTCGATTCTGATTTAGTTACCGACTTAACAAGTATAGGCACTCTTTTCGCCTTTGCTTTGGTTTGCGGAGGCATTCTTCTATTACCAAGAACAGAGAAAGAAAAAGGAAGATTTCGGGTTCCTTTTGTCGGAGGAAGATATTGGGTTGGGCTGTTATTACTAATAGTTGCGGGTTTTGCATTATCATTTAATAAAGATAGATGCATTGATTTTCTGCAATCGCGTTCTTTAAAACCTGCCGTCGAATTGGTAAGTTCATTACAACCGGCTGAAGTTGCTACGGTTACTTCCATAACGTATAAAACAAATCATGCAGCATCAGCCATAACGAAAGATTCTTTAGCTAATTACCTTTCAACGTTGGATGATGACCAATATGCTATGCTGATAAGAGGACTTAATATACCTGAAACAGAAAAATTTAATAGCGGAATAAGTGTTTTTGTAGATAACAGTACATTTTGGATTTTTATTTTGTTATCCATCGTAATGACTGTTAGTAGCTTCGTTAAAAACCTTTCACTCATACCCGTACTTGGGCTTCTTTCCTGTTTTTACCTGATTACCGAATTAGGGCTTACCAATTGGCTCCGCTTTATTGTATGGCTCATTATCGGGTTGGTCATTTACTTCACCTACGGTATTAAAAACAGCAAATTGCGGGTAAATTCGTAAATTTGTATTTTATTCTCTATATTCCAGATGCCGGGCGGGAAAATTCTTGGTTTAGTAATTCTTTTTTGTTTGCTGATGGGAAATAAGTCCTTTTGCCAGGACGACCCTACGTATTTGTTTCACGAAGACCGTGTTACATCGCATGCCCCCTTTCAGGAATTTCATAACCGCCCGTTTAAAACAAGCATAGATGCCGGAGTAGTTTTCGGCTTTACCGGTGTTTCGGGTATTTATACAAACTATGTCAACAACCTTTCCGCTAAAACGGGGTATACGTTCGGGCTTATTGAAGAAATTCCGGTTCAGAAACGTTCGTATGTGGATATAGGAATTGAAATATTGCAGGATGGAGTATCTTTTAACTCTTACTTTTTTTCATTCGATGGTTCAAGTATTTATAATGGTGTTGAACCGTATACCCACAATGTTACCATGAATGAGATACAAGTGCCCATATTGTTCAAATTTCCTCTGGGCCCCACCGACCGCAAGCTGCGTAGCATCTATATGACTGCAGGCGTAAAATTCCGGTATATTTCCTTTACAAATTCAACTGTTACCAATGATTCTACAGGGTACCTTACCTGGGAAGGAGAAAAAGATGTTACCTCTCTCTATAAAATGTTTTCACCTTTTGGCAATGCAATTGCCGAAATGAGCATAGGCTACCAGCGTAATGCCCGTAAGAAGAAACGACGGGGCTGGTACATGAACCTGGAATATAATTACGGGCTTTCACCGCTGGAATATTCAGGTAACAGGGCAGGTTCTAATTATATCGTCTTTCGGCTGAACAGTCTTATATTTAAAGTAGGAAAGATTTTTTAGTTTTGTCCTAAGCTTTAATCTTTTCATTTGCAATACACTAAAAATACGTATAAGCGACTTTTTTTGTGGCTACTGACACTTACGTTGACAGTAGTGATTTTGCAGAATTTTGTAGGTGAAACGTATTTTATTCCATCCTCTTCCATGGAAGATGATCTCCTCACCGGCGATTTTATATGGGTGAATAAGTTTGATTACGGCCCCCGCTTTCCTCAAACCTTGCTTTCCATCCCGCTTATGAAAGACTATCTTCCATTTTCACAAACGGTTCATTCCTATCTCAGTTGGATTGAATTGCCCTATTTCCGCCTGCCCGGGATTGAAAAAATTAAACGCAATGATGTAATTGTTTTTAATTTTCCGGGAGAAGATAGTGTCCCGGTCGATAAGAAATCGAATTTTGTGAAGCGTTGCATTGGCCTGCCCGGTGATACCTTAAAAATAGATGACAAGGATGTGTTGATTAACCGAAAAATAATTGGATCGCCCCTTAAAGCAAAGTATTCGTATGAGGTTTTTGCAACCATAGATAGCCTAAGCTCTTATTTATACAGAACGCTTCATGTAACTGAAGGGGGATTGATTTCGTCGGATAATAAATATATTTTCCTGATGACCGAAGCGCAGGCCGATTCGGTTAGCAAGATGGATGGAATATTACATATGGAACGATTGTCTGTTCAATATCCCACTCCCGATATGTTCCCGGGCGGAAGATTTTCTTTATGGAATAAAGACAACTATGGCCCCATTGTGATTCCTGAAAAAGGAAAAACCATTCACCTGAATGTAGATAGCCTTGTATTGTATGACAGGCTAATAACGGTTTATGAAAAGCATACATTGAATGTTCAGCATGACTCCGTTTTTATAGATGGGAAGTACGCAACAACGTATACATTTAAGATGAGCTATTATTTTGTGCTGGGTGATAACAGGGATAACTCAGCCGATTCCCGTTTTTGGGGTTTTGTGCCCGAAAGCTACATTATCGGCAAGGCCTCATTTGTTATTTTATCACTCAAGCAAAATGAGGAGAAGTCGGCCTGGAAGGGTATAAATTGGAGTCACTCATTCACATTAATCAGGTAATACCATACATTTGCAGGGTTTATGAGTACCATTACCCCATTTTCAGCACTGCGCCCAGCTCCTGGTAAAGTGTCTAAAGTTGCCACCCATTCGGTTGAACGTTATACAAAGGAAGAAATAGAGTATCAGCTTGCCGATAATCCTTTTTCGTTTTTACATGTGATCAATCCTGAATCGGATAACTGGCATGCAGCACAAACGGAAGCGCATTTACATTCTGTGCGGAATAAACTGGCCGAATTTGTGAACAAGCAAATATTTGTCAGGGATGAAGAGCCCTGCTTTTATGTGTACCGCCAAATAAAGAATGGCCGCCACCATTTAGGTATAATGGGTCTGGCTTCGGTAGATGACTATAAAAAGGGCCTGATTAAGATACACGAGCAAACACTTGCACATCGGGAAGAAAAATTAAAAGAATACCTCGATATATGTGAATTTAATGCAGAGCCTGTTTGTCTCACTTATCCACACAACGCAGGATTAAATAATATAATGCAGGCTAAAACAAAGGAAGCTCCCATATATGATTATGTTGTGGATGGAATAAGTCACAGTGTATGGATTGTAAATAAACCCAAAGAGATAGAAGCCATACAACAGCATTTCAAAAACATACCGGCTATTTATATCGCCGACGGACATCATCGCGCGGCATCATCTGCCCGCCTGGCAGAAAAGAGAAAAACAGCAAACCCCAATCATACAGGGAAAGAAGCCTATAATTTTTTTACAGCGGCTCTTTTTGCCGATGATGAACTTACCATTTTCAGCTACAACCGCATCGTACACACCCTTAACGGGCATACCCCAGATTCTTTTTTGGATGAGCTTAAAAAGAAATTCCCGTTATCCGTATACGATGAAAAAAGCGCAAATCACCCTGAAAGTAATGCGATTTTTATTTATATAGGAAAGAATTGGCATACCATCCATATTGATAAGGTAAAGAATCATCCTGAAGATGCCGTTAATAATTTAGATGTAAGTATCCTTTCCAATCACATACTGTCACCAATACTTGATATTAAAGATTTACGGAATGATAAACGGATTTCTTTTTTGCCGGGTATAAAAACCAAAGAAGAGATTGAGAACACGGTTAATTCAGGAAAAGCCGTGGCGGCGTTCTGTCTATATCCCGTTTCTTTTGATGAGCTTATTTCTGTTGCAAACTCGGGCAAGGAAATGCCCCCAAAGTCAACTTGGATAGAACCAAAGCTGGAAAGCGGGCTGCTTATTTATTCCTTTGCCTAAAGGAACAGAGTATCAAAAAAATGTTCTTTGGCGGTTGCTCCTGCTTCTATATCTGTTATTGCGACCATGTTGCAGGGTAAGAGCGGGATGATAAGTGGCAGAAATAAACATGAACATATAAGTATTGCATTCTGCCGGATCACCACGTTCCTGTCCCGGAGAGTCTTGGCCATGTATAAGACCGCGTGATGGGTCTGCAAAATAAGCGGCAATAGGCCCTTTATATTTTAAAATCTCAGCTTTGTTAAAATAATTTCCCTGTGTGTCATCTATATAGCCTGTATTTGTCCACATTCTGTCAGAAAGCTCTAACCCAATACTCCATTTAGCATTCAGCACATAGTTTAAGCCAACTCCCATAGGAAGGCATATAGCAAAAGGCGAATATTGCGCAGGCCCTCCCGGCAATCCTTCACCTTCCGTGCTTAACGGACGCAGGTTATACCATTCACTGGTATTCATGCCGGGAGGAGGTGGGGGGCCGCCCGGGTTGTATCTTCCCTGTACATTGAAATAAAATACTCCAATGCCACCAAAAAGGTAAAAATCCCATCTGGAAGGGCGTTGGTCTCCGTTTTTCCAACTTTTTGATTTCAGGAAATGATATTCTCCCTGGAAGGAAGGTTCGATGATTTGGGTGCGGAAATCCTGGTTGCGGTTATACCTGCATTTATTTCCGCTCAGGTTATCGTTCCCATATAGCTCACCAAGTGTAAGTATTCCTTTAATAGAGAAGTGGGTGGAAATACGTTTCCGGTAACCTAAAAATCCACCAAAACGGATAGCCTGGGAGTTAAAATCGCGTAAAAAATGAGTGCCAACTGACGTGGAGCCACCAATATCAGTCATTGCATTGGATGGCCCAATTCCGAAAACATATCCCGAACGGTTTGCAGACTGATCAGAAAAAGACTGAGCATATTCTGCAGCCGGAATTATAAGCGTAAATAATAGTAACAGTTTTGTTTTCATAGTGTCGTTTTTTAATGACACAAAACTATTTCGCTCTATAGCTTATTACATTGATTAATAATGTGCTTTATATTGATTTATATCATGTTTTTACATACCTGTACCGGCAATTTTTTTAACATGATTTAAGGACTATTTTTTAATGAGAGAAATCATAGGAAGAATCTAAATTCTGCTATTATTTTAACTCTATTTTTTAGTTGAGTTAGAGTAGGTACATGTAAGATAAAAGCCTTCCCCGTTTTTCCGGAAAGGCTTTTATGAGAAGCTTATAAGAAGATGAATTTACTAACCTACCCCAACCGGGATAGTTTAATAAAACTTTCCTCTTCCATGCCTGATATGGTTGGTGTGTATCTTCCTGCTTTTAAAAGTACTTCTATGGAAGTTAAAACTGGGATGGTAATTCACGCAAAGAAACATGAACATATAGCTGTCATTAAATTTTGGATTACCGCGTTCCTGCCCTGTTAAATCCTGGTCCTGTATAATGCCTTTTGAAGGATCTGCAAAGTAGGCTGCAATAGGTCCTTTGTATTTTGCAATTGTTGCCTGATTAAAATAATTTCCATGGGTATCATCCAGGTAGTCGGTGCTTGTCCATAGTCTGTCGGAAAACTCCAGGCCAACGCTCCAATTAGAGTTTAAGGCATATTTTATACCTATACCTACCGGGACGCAAATAGCAAAAGGTGAATAAGTAGACGGGCCCCCGGGCAACCCTTCGCCTTCGGTACTTAAGGGACGCAGGTTATACCATTCATCGGTGTTCATACCGGGAGGAGGAGGTGGGCCGCCGGGGTTGTATTTGCCTTGAGGATTAAAATAAAAAAAACCTAAACCGCCGAAAACATAAAGGTCCCATCGGGAAGGACGATGAATCTGATTATTTTGTTCATCATTATCCTCATTTTGTGTAA
This sequence comes from Bacteroidota bacterium, assembly GCA_013288205.1. Lineage (GTDB taxonomy): Bacteria > Bacteroidota > Bacteroidia > JABEUT01 > JABEUT01 > JABEUT01. Next base: position 34,912 of record JABDCH010000002.1, read on the forward strand.
CCGTATCTTTCGAAGCTTTTTTAGGCTTGATTAAATGATACTCTGCCTGCACGGACGGTTCAATAATAAATGTACGGAAATCCTGGTTCCGGTTTGATCGGAACGTATTAATGCTCAGGTCATCATTTCCATATAGTTCGCCAAGAGTGAGAACCCCTTTCACCGAAAATGAACGGGAAATTTTTTTGCGGTAGCCTGCGAAACCACCGTAGCGAATAGACTTTGAATTAAAGTCACGTAGAAAATGCGAGCCATCAATGGCTGCTCCACCTATGTCGGTAAGTGCATTAGACGGTCCTGTTCCAAATGCATATTCAGAGCGATTGACAGGTTGATCACCTAAAACCTGGGAAGAGGCTGCAAATGGAATAGCAATTATAAAAATGGTAAAGAGGTTCTTTTTCATAGAGTGGTTTTTTAATACAATGAAAGTTCCTTCACGCTATAAAAAAGTTCTTTTTTATAGCGTGATTTTTTGGTGTGATAAAACTGGCTTCACTCTATAACAGGTTCTTATTCGTAGAGTGAATTTGATGTCGCGAAAGTACCTGGTGGTTTACCTAACTTTACTGATCTATAGCATGTTTTGCGATTATTTATTTTTTCAAAACATGACCCTTTCACTTGTTTTCTAATTAAAAAAGTATACGTGGCTCCATTTTTTAAAAACATGATTTTGATGGTTGGTTTTTTATTGAAAAATTGTATGGCAGCGCAAAACTGGCTGTATATAATACGAAAACCCTCCTTGTGGGAGGGCTTTCGCATATACCGGTGTTTTTTTGGAGACCTGTTATTACCGGAATTATTCCTTGATGAATTTTTTTACTACCGACATGTCGTCGTTGTATAATCGCAACAGGTAGTCTCCGGAAGGAAGCGAGGAGACGGGCAGTACTAAAAGTTGGTTATTGTATTCTGTTTTGGCTACTACTTGTCCCAGCATATTGTAAACTTCTACATAAATGGTGTTGCCGGTATTAATAGCAGTACTATTTATATAAAGGTTGTTATTGGTTGGGTTAGGATAAATTTGGAATTCGCCTGAAGCAGAGCTTACCGATGCAACACCTGTTGCTATGGTATGTTGGTCGAATACAGCAAATGGGCTCATGGAAGTTAAATTGGTCCTGGTAACACTGTATAAGCCTCCGGCGAAAGTAGCTGTCATGCTATCACCTATATCATCCCAGCTTGTAAGAAAGTGTGAAATATAGTCGTCTGTATGCACAAAGCCATTTACCTCGGCAGATGCCTGCCATGATAATTGCATATTGGCGTTTAACCCAGAACCAATATTATCTTGAAAAAACCAGGTGCCATTAACCACAGGCTCGTAATTGGAAATTTCTACTCCGGTAAGTCCATTTGAATATACTCCCGCAGATGCATTTACTCCAATGGTTCCAACTGCCGAGCCTGGATTCAGGTTGATAGATGCAGGGAAATAATTGGTTTGCGTACCTATATAGAACATTGTATTGTTGTTTACAGTTGCAAACATGGTAAGGAATCCACCTGGGCCAGTAATTACATAGGCATTGGAGTTGGCTCCGTTTATGGAAGCGGCAGTGCCAATCATCAGGTTATTACCTTGCACATCCAGGTGGCCTCCGGTGAATGTAAGCCCCCCATTTACTTCGAGGTTAGAACCCAATTTAAGTTCTCCTCCTCCGCCAACATTAATAGTTAAATTGTTTACCGTATCGGCAGTCGCTTGAAATGAAAGTGCGCCCATTAATGAAGCCGAACTGCTAACCATGATGTTGGAGGAAGCATTAGAAACAATTACACCTGTGCCGTTTGCAGCAATACCCGCATTGATAATAAGGTTGTGGGCATTAAGTGTAAGCATACCACTTTGCAGGCTCAAGGTATCAACTGTTAAGTCCATACCAAGTGCTGCCATATTTGAGTTTCCAATGTTTAGCATAAACTTGCCCATGCTATTTCCTGTTACCTTAATAGAACCTGTGATGGAATTATTGCCTGTGAAGCTCAGTTGTGTACCTGGGTTTACTACTAAACTTCCAGTGCCATTCAGGTCGCCACCAATGGTGAGCGATTCTCCATTAATATTTAATTGACTGCCATTTGCAATGGTAAGAGTTCCGTGAACATTCAGATTAGATCCGAGTTGAACAGAATTTCCCGCGCCTACATTAATGTTTAAGTTACCCAAATCCTGAGAATTGTTTGGAAACGATACAGCTGCTGCAACTCCACCTACCGTATTAATAGCTAAGTTGGAAGATGCTGAACCTGCAATCATTACATTGCCAGCTAAGGCTCCATTTACAGTAAGGTTGGAACCATTCAGCGATAATGCACCAGTGATAAAATTCAAGGAATCATTGGTAGTCACATTGGAAGAAAGCGTTAAGGTATTCCCTGCTCCTATATTCAGCTTAACTTTTCGTAATCCGCTGCCGCTTAATTCGGCTCCTGCATTAAGTGAGCCTGGCATGTAGGATACATTATAATTAGAGCTCAGGTTAAGATTACCGCCCGTAACAATAATTTCTCCACCGGTAACATCTATGTTGGAGTTATTCCCCATAGTGATGGAACCTCCAAGTATTATATTTACCCCGGCAGGCAATTCAAGTGCATCGTTTACAGTTATCTGGGATGAATTACTGAAGCTTACAATGGCATTGGTAAGCGTGTCTACAGTAACGGAACCCGAAAACGTGAACAAGCTCCCTGCGCTCAACATAACATTCGATGCATTGACAGACCCTGAACCTGTAATACTACCCGACAGTACATTTAATTTAATGTACGGATTGCCCGATAAAGTTCCTCCGACTGCAATGGAGGCAAGCGGATTATTTAAGGTAACATTTTGATCCATTGTTACGGTAATTCCGGCCACAACACTGACTTGGTCGGCACCGGTAATATTAAATGGAGGTGCTGAGCCACCCCATGTTGCTGCACTGCTCCAGTTACCTGAAGCTACTGCGGTATAGGTAGTTCCAAAAGCTACGTTACCGACCATTAATAGAGCTGCTAAAAGCGAAACGACTTTTAATGGGTTTTGTACTTTCTTTTTCATAATTTTTATAGATTAGGCGTTATTTGAACCCAAATCTATAACCACCTTATACCGATAAGATAAATTTTCGATTAAGGTGGATTTTTGAAAGTTGAAATAGCGTAAAGCTCATGTAAAACTTACCTGTGACTCTTTGAAAAACCGGGGAATGATCTTTCCGGGCTGCTATTATTTCAAAGCACTTGGGTAACTGATAGGATATCAGCAATTACAGGGAAATTTTCAGGAAATAAAATTGAGCTTTTGAGTCAGACCTTCTTTATAATTTGGCCCGAGGGGGATGCGTTCATCATTCATCAGGAAGATGGTAGCTTCTTGTATATTTTTTACATTGTCGAGTTGCACAATATACGAGCGATGCACCCGGGCAAATTTGTTGGCAGGCAATTTATTCTCAATTGATTTCAGTGTTATATGCAAAAGGTAATCTTTAGCGAGGGTGTGTATTTTTACGTAGTCGCCAATTGATTCAATCCATAAGGTATCCTGCACCAGTACTTTTTTCATGGTGAAATCGCTCTTTACGAAAAAGTACTGGATGTTTTTAGGCACGCTAATAGCTATCGCAAGCGCTTTTTCAAAGCTCTTCTGGGCGCGGATAACGGCTTTAACAAAGCGCGGAAGGGTAATCGGTTTTATTAAATAATCAATCACATCGTAGTCAAATGCTTCTACGGCATATTTTTTATGTGAAGTAGTAACAATTATTTCAGGTCTTGTTTCAAGGCTTGAAAGGAATTCTAACCCATTCATTTCAGGCATCTCCACATCCAGGAATACGAGGTTAACCTCACCTGTATTTAATATGGTAAGTGCGTCGGTTCCGCTCCGGAAAGTACCGATCAATTTTATTTTATCGACTTGCCTAATAAGTTGCGAAAGAACTTCACTCGAGCTTTCATCGTCGTCAATAATAATGGCGTTCATAGATATGAAATAGAAAATACGCTGCAAATATATGACTATTGCAGCGTTATTGTGTAAATATAGAATGGGAGAATGACCGATTATAAAGTGCCCGGAGAGAGACTCGAACTCTCAAGGATGTGACTCCAACGGCTTCTGAGACCGCAACGTTTGCCAATTTCGCCATCCGGGCTTTTATAGCTAAAAGTTAAGAACTAAGAGCTAAGAATCATGATAATACTCCTAACTCTTAGCTTGCTTGTGCCCGAAGCGAGACTCGAACTCGCACACCGTCACCGGCGCCACCCCCTCAAAGTGGTGCGTCTACCAATTTCGCCATCCGGGCTTTTTTCAGCTAAAAAGTAAGAGCTAAGAATGAAGAATAAAATACGCTACTCTTATCTCTTAGTTGCTACCTCATATCTTTTTAAAGGGGTGCAAATATAATCACAGATTTAATATATCATCAGAAACTGCATAATAAATATGGAAACTCTTTAGTATAGAGGCTGCTTTGTCTAAGATTATACAAAAAAAAAGGGAACAATATAAATTGTCCCCCTTGGTAAGTATTAGGCTATATAGTATAACTTAGTCTCTGTATTCGTTGTCGCCGTGGCTGCTTTTACGGAAGTTGTTTCTGTGACCACCACCACCGCCGCCGTTGCCGCCTTCGGTTCTGGGCTTTGCAACTGAAACAGTAATGTTACGGCCTTCGAAGTCTCTTTGATCGAGTTCTCCGATTGCTCTTTGGCCATCTTCATCGTTTTTCATTTCTACGAAACCAAACCCGCGGGATTTCCCCGAAAATTTGTCGGTGATAACCTTAGAAGATACTACCTCACCATATCTTTCGAATAAGGTTTTCAAGTCTTCACTGCGAACTTTGAAGTTCAAATTAGATACAAAAATGTTCATGATAATAAAATAAAATTGATTAATAAAAAAATTCTAATCTAAAACCTGAACATTGGTAACGAGGGTGTAATTTTTTCGCCATTCTTGCTTTGATTTTAGACAATTGGTTGCAAATGTAATATTTTTCTTATCATTTATACGAAAATCCGTGCTGTCTATCTTTATTTTACAGGTATAAGGATATACATGCCATTTATTTGCTTAATTGTAATATATTGATAATCTGAATGCTATGTTTTTATCAAATGGGGTGCGATACCAGCTATCTATATAGCATTCTTTTTGTAAAATATTCTGAATAGGGGTTAAATCGCCATACCGTATTAGCCTGCATTCATTATTTTTGCCAATCCTGCAAATAAATAAATGAAGCCACTTTACATACGAATTATATCCCTGGTGTTCCTTGCAAGCATATTCCTTGCCGGATGCACAGGGAATACTGACTACCGGCCCAAAAGAACGGGATATTTCCGCATCACCTTGCCCGAAAGGAAGTATACCTTATATAACTCCACATGTCCCTTTACTTTTGAATATCCGGCTTATGCCTTTGTTATACCCGATACTGCTTCAGGGAGGCATCCCTATTGGCTGAATGTCGTATTTCCGCGCTTTAAATGCAATATATATATGAGCTACCTGACGATAGATACTAGTCTGTCTGTTTATGTGGAAGAATGCAGGAGGTTTGTGGTAGAGCATGAAATTAAAGCATCGGCTATTAATGAGCAGCAGGTAATGAACACAAAGGACAGAATATTCGGAACGATATATGATATTGAAGGAAATGCTGCTTCTAATATGCAGTTCTACCTCACTGATAGTACCCATCATTTTGTGAGGGGGGCATTGTATTTTTATGCGGTTCCAAATAAAGACTCTCTGCAGCCGGTAGTTAATTTTGTGAAAGAAGACATAAAGCATTTAATAGAGACCTTTCGGTGGAAGAACTCCACAACTACCCCTTAGTATTAACTATGAAATATATTCGCAGCGCTCTATTATTGTTTTGTGCAATTGTTTTGTTCCGGCCTGATGGTAAATGCCAGGATAGTGTCCGTACCGGTTCATGGGTAACACTCGATTTACACTACGGTTTTATTCTGCCGCTATACACAAGTAGCATGAATATACTTATAGAGGGGCATGTACCTGCCTTTGAACTCGATTATACGATTAAGCCTGCTTCGCAGGATAATTGGTTAAATGCTTACCACTGCCCTGAAGTGGGTATCGCTCTTTTTGATGCATACCTAAATAACCCAGCTCAATTGGGTACCGAATATGGCGCATATCCTTTTATCAACTTTCATTTAAAGCAAAGTTTCAAGGAAGGGCTCTACTTCCGGGTGGGGATAGGACTATCCTATTTTCCAACCATATTTAATGCATTCGATAATCATAAAAATGATGTGATAGGTTCGCATCTGGATGCCATGGTTAATTTACGGTTAGATTATCATATTTATCTATCTAAAACCATTCGGCTGGAAACCGGGATTGGTGTGACCCATTGCTCTAACGGGGCTTACCAAACCCCAAATTTAGGTATCAACCTGATTACCGCGAATGCAGGTCTTTCCTATTGTATTGGCAATGCTGGCAAGTGCGCTGTAAAAGCATTTACCGATACAACAAAAACGAAAAAAACAGAAAATGAATTTTTTGCGGCTGTAGGTGGTTCAGAAGTGGAGCCCCCGGGCGGAAAACGCTACCTGGATGTTACATTATCTTATATTGCTTTTCGCAGGTTAAGCAGCAAAAGCAAACTGGGTGTTGGTTTAGATGTTTTCAATAACCAGGCAAACGCTGAAAGGCTAAGAGCAGACAGTGTAACCCTGAAGAATAATTTTTCGGCAACCCAATTCGGATTAAAAGCAGCCTATGAATTAATGCTTGGCAATTTATCATTACCCCTGGAAATGGGCGGATATCTATATACTAAGTACAATGGCAATGGCTATATGTATAACCGGATAGGAATCCGGTACTATGCGGGGAAACATCTTATTGCAAACCTTACCTTACTTACGCATTTTGCCAAGGCCGATTTTATAGAGTGGGGGGTAGGATATAAATTATAAATCATGAAAGCTGAATGAGAAAGCCCTGGTGGATAATAGGAATACTGATTGGTTTGTTAAACAGTTGCAAGGCTCCTGTGTGCGATTGTTTTGACAGTGCAGGCAAACCCGGCTCACAGGTTCGTGAAGTGCCTTTTTTTACTCAAATAGTAACGAACGATAATGTCAACGTGCATATCAACGTGGGCAACCCCGAAAAGGTAACTATTGAAGGCGGTGGTAATCTCCTTTCCAATATAAGTGCCAATGTAAGTGGCGGAGTTCTTACATTCCACAACAATAATATTTGCAATTGGTTGAGGAGCTATAAAAAAAGTGGCATTGATGTATACATAACCATGCCTCAGCTCACCTCCATAACCAATTCTGGGTATGGAACAGTATATAGCCAGGGAATTCTTACCTTCGATTCACTGGAACTATATACAACCAATTCCCCGGGCGATATTAATCTTACCGTCAATTCGAAATATATTAATGCACACATGTTTGGGACCGCCGACCTAACACTTTCAGGGCAGTGTGAGAATTTCTTTACCAATTATTTTGGCGGAACCGGATTTGTATATAACAGCAACCTGGTTGTGTCTAATTACGCCTATGTTTCTTCGAATACAACCGGCGATTGTTATGTGAATTGTTCAGGTGGCACGCTGGCCGTTAAAATTTCCGGGGAGGGAAATGTATATTATTCCGGTTCCCCTGTGGTTCAATATATATCTGGGAGTGGTTCCGGCCAATTGATAAGGGAATAGCCTTGTGCCGGGCTATTGTTAATGAAGCGCTCTTCATGTTGTCTTCATAAAGTATTATTTTCTTTGGAATACATTTAAGTGACGAATAACTATTTCGGGTATGAAAAAGCTTACTATCCTTGCAATTGCTGTTATTATTTTTTCAGGTGCTGCAGGTGCTTCTTCATACCAGGCTGCAAAACCTACACCGGATAATAAAACAAAAACAGTCAAGAAGCCTGTTAAAAAGGATGTTAAAAAGGTTCCGCACCGTACAACATCTGCCAAGAAAGCTACTACTAACGCTAAGAACGTTACCAAATAAACCAGATTTCCAACACAAACTCAAAAGTCCTTGTCACAACCGGCAGGGATTTTTTTATTTAACAATTATTAATCTAGATTTAAGGTCTCAATAAGTGGCAGCTCTATATTTGCTTACTTTTGATAAAATGGCCGGTATGAATATTCTGTTGATAGAGGATGAGCCTGAAGTGGCCGCATTTTTAAAAACCGGCTTGGAAGAACAGCAACACCATGTAACTATTGTTACCGATGGACTAGAAGGGGCCTCCATAGCTACAAGCCAGGAGTTTGATGTGATGATTCTGGATATTATTCTTCCTGGGCTCAACGGATTTAATGTGTGTAAACAAGTAAGGGCACATAAAAAAGACTTGCCCATATTAATGCTTACCGCGCTTGGAACGGTGGGCGACAAAATACATGGTTTTGAAAATGGAGCCGACGATTATCTTACAAAGCCTTTTCATTTTGAAGAATTGTTGGCAAGGATAAATGCCTTAACCCGTAGAAATAACCTGGCATCCGGCAGGATATATAAGATAGCTGATTTGGAAGTAGATTGCGATAAGGGCGTTGCGTATAGAGATGGTAAAATAGTAATGTTAACCACGAAGGAATTTACCCTATTGGAAATATTGGCCGCCAACAAAAACAAAATATTGTCGCGCAATGAAATTGCAGGAAAAGTGTGGGGTATAAACTTTGACCGGGGAACAAATCTTATTGATGTATACATCAACTATCTTCGCACTAAGATTGATAAAAACCATTCGAAAAAGCTTATTCAGACGGTAATCGGGAGGGGATACATGCTAAAAGATTAATCAATACGGTATGAAGACCATAGACAAATTACATATTTTGCCGCTGTATGAAAGTTAAAAACAGACTTTTATTTCAGTTTACTTTCATGTTTGCTGTGTTGCTCGCTATTGTTTTACTGGGCATATTTATACTCGTTGAAAAAAACAGGAAGGATAATTTTTACGCTAAACTTGGTGACAGGGCATTGATTGTAGGTGAGCTATATCTTGCCCAGGATAATATGTCGCCTGAAGATTATAAGAAGGTAAAAGAGATATATCCTCAAACATTATCACATGAAGTTACCCGCATTTACAACGATAGATTTGAACCTGTATTTATTAAAGAAGATACGGTCCGGTGGTCAAAAGCCATTATTCAACAGGTAATAGAAAAGAAGGAAATTCATTTTACCGAAGGAAAAGAGCAAGTTGTAGGGTTATATTACATAGATAATTCGGGAAATTTTGTAGTGATAGCCTCTGCTATCGACGATTCGGGTTATCAGAGCATGAGAAGACTGGCATACATTATGCTCTTTGCCTTCCTAGTTTCATTGGGGATTACCTTTTTGGTTGGGCGATTATTTGCAACACTGGCGTTGAGTCCTATTTTAAAAATAACGAACAATTTAAAAATTATCCGCTCTACCAGCCTTGACAGGCGGCTTACGCTTACCCGTTACAAAAACGACGAGATAAACCAACTATCCAATACGATTAATAACTTATTGGAACACCTGGAACAATCTTTTAACGACCAGCAAGCCTTTATTACCAATGCTTCGCATGAACTAAGGACACCCTTAACAAATATAATGGGTAAAGCAGAAGTAACCTTGAAAAATGATCGTACAAGGGAAGAATATAAAAATACATTGCAAGGTATTATTGCCGAAGCCGAAAAGTTAAATGCCCTAATTACCAGTTTGCTTGAATTATCGCAGGCAAGCATTGATTCTACCGAAGTGCAAAAAGTGCGATTGGATGAGTTGGTGTGGGAAGTGGTAGATGAATGGGATAATAATACCGGGGTGGTGAAGGTTACTTATAACTTGCCCGAGGATACGGAAAAATATACGATACAGGGAAACAGGCGCTTGTTATTTATTGCCATCAGCAATATCTTGAAAAATGCCATTAAGTTTTCAAAAAATAAAGAGGTGCTTTGTTCTGTTTTTTATAACGAAAAAGTGGCGCAAATTTCTATAAAAGATAAAGGCATAGGGATAGATAATAAAGAGCTGCAAAATATATTCCTGCCATTTTATCGGGCGTCTAATGCGTTTAAACTTCCGGGTTCAGGTATTGGCCTTTCATTAGCAGAGAAAATAATCCGCTTGCATAATGGTAAAATTGCGGTAACATCTGCACTTAATGAAGGAACCATCTTCACAGTAACATTTGAACAATAGAGGGTAAGAAGAACATAGTGATTATTAACTTGTAATTAACAAATTCTAATGCAATTCTAATTTCTAGATAATTAAAGCGGTGTACTTTTGTGCCCATAATAATATAGCCCTATAATGCTTTTAAAGGAAATAAATCAATATCGTTCATTGTACCTTGTAGTTATTGGCTTCTTATGTACTATCCAAAGTACTAAGGCCCAAACAGCAACTCCTTTTAAAGAAGATACAGTGGTTATTAATATTCCACTTGCTGAACAACGTTTTGTAACGAAGAATCTTTCATTGCTGGCTAAGCAATATGATGTGCAAATTGCCCAGGCTGGTTATTTGCAGGCAAAACTTTGGTACAACCCTAACCTTACATACGGACAGACCTTATATAATGAAGACAGTAAAAAGTTTTTCGATAACAACTATCCGGGGGGAGAGGTTGATCGAACCTTTCAACTTCAACAGTTGCTTACCATTGGCGGCAGGCACAACGCTACAGCCAAGTTGGCTAAAATAGGGGTTACTCAAAGTCAATTTCAACTGGCCGATTTATTGCGTAGCCTGAAATATCAAATGTATACCGATATATCAGACTTGTATAATAATCAAAGCCTGGTAGCCATGTATATTGATGAAGAAGGAAAAATAAAACACCTGGTAGAAAGCACCCGGGCACAATACAAATTGGGTAATGAATCAGGCAATGATGTAATACGCCTGCAGGCCCAGCTGCAAGACATAGTGGCGCAGGAAATTACGGTCAGGCAAGCAGTATCAAATGATGAAGAAGATTTGGGGATATTACTTGTTTATCCCGGCAATACATACATAGTAGTAAAAGACCTGGGAATTCCGAATGGGGAGATACCTCCCTATCTTACTGTGTTGGATAGTGCAAAAAGCAATCGCCCGGACCTTAAACTGGCATATGCTGGAGTTAAGTATAGCGAGCAAAACCTTAAACTGCAACGTGCAACAGGGGTTCCTGACCTTACGTTGGGAATAGCTAATGTAGGCGCAGGCTCTGTGGTTCCGGATTACTGGGGCATTACGGCCAATATAGATTTGCCGGTATTCAATCGCAACCAAGGAAATATCCGTTCGGCCAAGGAAGCAAAAAGCCAGGCTGATTTGAATGATAGCCTCGCCCTTTATTCTGTAATGAACCAGGTAACTGCGGCTTTTACTAACTTATATCGTATTAACAATCAATATTCGCAGATAGATTCGCAATATGAAAGCGATTTAAATGAAATGATGAATAATGCGATAATAAATTATGATAAAAGATACATTAACCTGCTTGATTTATTGAGCCAGATCAGCACCTACATTGACGGTAAAACAAACCTCATTAATATGAGGGTGCAATATTTTAATGCCATACATGCCATTAATTACACAACCGGAATAGACATAATTAAATAACCCATGTTAAACAAGATATTTTCATTAGTAGTGATTGTTGTTTTCTTTCTCTGCGGATGCAAGAGGGCTGAACAGCAAACCGAAGAACAGAACACCGATTCAAACTTAGTGGAGCTTAATTCCATCCAGATGAAACAGATAACTACCGATACGGTTAAAATGCAAGAAGAAAGAACCAACCTGGGCCTGAGTGGTAAAGTTACTTTCGATTTGGATTACCTGTCTCCGGTGTATAGCTTCGTTAGCGGAAATGTGATGAAGGTGGGTGTTTCGCAGGGCGATTATGTAAGCAAAGGACAAACCCTTGCCGTACTTAAAAGTGCGGATGTCAGTAATTATGAAGGACAGTATGCTGTTGCACAAGGACAATTAAAAACAGCTAAAAGAAACCTCGATATAGCGAATGAATTATACAAAACAAAAGTATATTCTGAAAAGGATGTGATGCAGGCGCAGAATGATTATAAAGTAGCTCAAGCAGCCCTCCAAACGGTACAAACCTATCTTAAAACATATAAGGTATCGGGGAATGATACCAATGCTACATACACCATAATATCGCCCATTGATGGGTATGTAGTATCTAAATCGGTTAGCGAAAATATGAATGTGAGAGCAGATAATACAAGTCCCTTATTTACCATTTCTTATTTAAAAACGGTATGGGTTCAGGCGAATGTTTATGAAAACGATATTCCGCAAATAGCTGTTGGCGACTCGGTAGATATTACTACGGTTGCATATCCTGATAAAAAAATAAAAGGAACAATTTCTAAAATTGCCAATATGCTTGATTCTTCGGCCAACACTATGCAGGCGAGGATAGTAGTTAACAATTCGGACGGGTTGCTCAAAGCAGGCATGTTTGCTACCGTAAATGTGGATCTCGATAAGCATAAAACAGCGCTCGCAGTTCCCAAAGAAGCGTTGGTATTTTACGATAACGATTATTATGTAATGGTGTCAAAAGACAATAGCAAATTTGAGAAACGCCAGATATCCATTGAAGGCACGAATGAAACAGAAGCCTATGTATCGAAAGGATTAAAGCCCGGTGAAGTGGTGGTTTGTAAGAACAGCCTTTATGTATATGGACAATAGATGTGCTTAGGTGAACAAGTTTGTGAAAAATATAGTTGCTTTCTCATTAAAGAATAAATTATTTATTCTCTTTTCTACTATTGTTATTGCCATACTTGGTGCAATAGCATATAGTAAAACTCCTATTGAAGCCTATCCTGACATCACTAATACACAGATAATTATTATCACACAATGGCAGGGAAGAGGTGCAGAAGAGGTTGAAAGGCAGATTACAATTCCCATTGAAATAGCCATGAACTCGGTGCAGGAGAAAACATCCATTCATTCCATTACCATGTTCGGGCTATCTCAAATCACTATCATTTTTAATGATGGCGTGGATGACTACCATGCCCGTGCACAAGTAATGAATTTACTCGGAAATGTTCAACTGCCTACAGGTGTGCAACCTGGTGTGGAGCCACCTTACGGACCTACTGATGAAATATTCAGATTCACGCTGCAGAGCAAAACGAAATCTGTACTTGAATTAAAAACCATCGAAAATTGGATTATTGAACGCAAACTAAAATCAATTGAAGGAGTTGCAGATGTTAATACCTATGGCGGGCCCACAAAGGATTATGAGGTAGATGTGGATCCCAACCTGCTTAAAAAATATGGGATAACAGCCCTTGATGTGTACACCGCTATAAGCAATAGTAATATTAATGCAGGGGGTGATGTAATAAAGCAAGGGGAGCAGTCCCTTGTTGTGCGTGGCATTGGGTTGATAAATAATATAGATGAAATAAAAAACATCATCATTAAGAATATGAATGGTGTACCCCTCCTTGTGAAAAATGTAGCTGACGTGGGAGTAAATTATATACCGAGACTCGGCCAGGTTGGTATGGATAGTGCAACGGATATGGTACTTGGTGTAGTGGTGATGCGCAAAGGAAAAAACCCGCAGGAGGTATTGAAAGCAATAAGGACTAAGGTTCAAGAATTAAATACTTCCATACTTCCTTCCGATGTTAAAATTGTGCCGTTCTATGACCGTAATACACTTATTACGTATTGTACCGATACCGTTTTACATAATCTTCTCGAAGGAATTATCCTTGTAATAGCTCTTGTGTTCCTCTTCATGGCCGATTGGCGGGCAACTTTAATTGTAGCCCTAATCATACCACTTTCACTCCTGTTTGCTTTTATATGCATGCAGTTAAAGGGAATGCCCGTTAACCTGCTTTCTCTTGGCGCTGTTGATTTCGGTATAATTATTGATGGAGCAGTAGTAATGGTGGAGGGCTGTTTCGTATTGTTGGATAGTAAGTACAGGGAACTGGGCAAAGAAAAATTCAATAAGCGTGCAAAAATGGGCTGGATTAAAAATACCAGTGTTAATAGGGGAAAAGCGATATTATTTGCAAAGCTTATTATCATTACGGCACTTATTCCTATATTTTCTTTTGAAAATGTAGAAGGTAAAATCTTTTCTCCTTTAGCATTTACCTTGGGATTTGCACTTTTGGGTGCACTCATCTTTACCTTAACTCTTGTTCCTGTATTGATACATCTTTTACTTAATAAAAATGTACATGAAAAACATAACCCAATTGTTTCAGGGCTTGAAAACGGATACATAAAAGTTTTTAACTACACCTTCAGAAGAAAGCGTTTAAGCCTCATTATGGCAGTATTGCTTCTGGGTGGAAGTTTGTATTCAGCTACATTTTTAGGTTCTGAGTTTTTACCTCATTTGGATGAAGGCGCATTATGGGTAAAAGCACAAACTCCTTTGGGAATTGATTTGTCGGTTTCTGCTGCATTAGCAGATACAATGCGAAAAGAATTAGGCAGCTTCCCCGAAGTAAAAACAGTAGTCTCACAAACAGGCAGGCCGGATGATGGCTCCGATCCGGAAGCATTTTCAGACATACAATGTGATGTTATACTGTATCCTAAGGAGGAATGGAAACGGAATATAAGCAAAGACTCTCTCATTAATGCGATGAATGATATTCTTGTGAAGAAACATCCAGGAGTTGTTTTTAACTTTTCCCAACCTATTCGTGATAATGTGGAACAGGCTGTTTCTGGCATGAATGCTGCATTGGGCTGCCAGATTTCGGGAGACGATTTTACGGTCTTGAATGAAAAGGCTAAACAAATTTATGATACACTAGCAAAAATAAAAGGCATTGAAGACTTAGGAATATTAAAAAACCTGGGTCAACCTGAGCTCAATGTTGATTTGGAACAAGATAAGATGGGCCTGTACGGAGTAAATACTGCCAATGCTAACGCCATAGTTCAGATGGCAATAGGCGGTCAGGCGGCCACACAGGTATTTGAAGGTGAAAGATTATTTGACCTGCGGGTACGCTATGCACCTGGGTTTAGGCAAACAACAGAAGAATTGGGTAATTTGATGGTTCCGACTATGAATGGTGGTGAGGTTCCTCTGAAATTAATATCCACCATTACTTTGCATACCGGGATAAGCTCTATATACAGGACGAATAATCAGCGGGTAATTGCTGTTAAATTTTCTGTTCGTGGAAGGGATATGGGAGGGGTTATTTCCGAAGCGCAAAGAAGAACAAAAGATATTAGGGTTCCCAAAGGTTATAAAGTTGATTGGATTGGAGAATACGAAAGCCAGGTAAGAGCTACAAACCGACTGAAACAAGTAGTACCTATATGTCTTTTATTAATATTTATTTTCCTGTTTATTGCATTTGGAAACTTGAGAGATTCCAGTATCATTCTGCTTAATGTTCCGTTTGCGTTGATAGGGGGCATTATAGCACTTCTAATTACAAATACCAATTTTAGCATTTCAGCAGGTATTGGATTTATTGCCCTGTTTGGAGTCTCCATTCAAAATGGCGTTATTCTGATTGGTGCATTTAAACGTAATATAGAGTTAAAGCATAATCTTATTGAATCTATATATAAAGGTGTTCGTGAAAGGGTTAGGCCTGTAATGATGACCGCATTAATCGATATGGTAGGCCTGTTTCCTGCTGCCATAAGTACAGGCATAGGCTCGGAAGCTCAAAAACCCCTTGCTATTGTTATGATAGGCGGATTGATTACGGATGTCATACTTCAATTACTTATTCTTCCCATTATTTTTAATATGGTTTATAACCCCAGGCATAGGGTAGATTAATCACATATTCTTCCCAGAAGACTTGTAATTTCTGTTGTCAAGTCCTGTTTCTTTATTTCACTATATTTGTTGCATAGCTTTGTTGCGAACGGCATGGATAGCTGTTTGCAACATTGATTCTATGGTTGGGTTGTTATACTTCCATAGTTCTTATGTCAGTTTACCCTATAGTGATGAATAAGTTTGTAAAAAGCATAGTAGCCTTCTCTTTAAAGAATAAAATCTTTATTCTGTTCGCCACCCTTGTTATTGGCATATTAGGTGCAATAGCTTACAATCAGACCCCCATTGAGGCATATCCTGATATTACTAACACCCAGATAATTATTATTACACAATGGCAGGGTAGAGGGGCTGAAGAAGTAGAGCGCCAAATTACCATACCCATTGAATTGGCAATGAATTCGGTGCAGGAAAAAACATCCATTCACTCCACTACCATGTTCGGGCTATCTCAAATCACCATTATTTTTAATGACGGGGTAGACGACTACCATGCACGTGCGCAGGTAATGGATTTATTGAACAATGTGCAATTGCCGACCGGAGTGCAGCCCGGAGTGGAGCCGCCTTATGGGCCAACGGATGAAATATATCGTTTTACTGTTCAAAGCAAACATAAGAACCCGCTTGAATTAAAAACCATCGAAAATTGGGTTATAGAGCGCAACCTCCATTCTGTGGAAGGAGTAGCTGATGTAAACAGCTATGGAGGCCCAACAAAAGATTATGAAATAGATGTAAACCCCAATTTGTTGCGTAAGTATGGTATTACCGCATTGGATGTGTACAATGCAGTATCAAATAGTAATATCAATGCAGGGGGCGATGTAATTGACCAGGGAGAAGAATCATTTGTTGTAAGGGGCATTGGCTTGCTGAATAACATTGATGAGATAAAAAACGTCATCATTAAAAACATGAATGGCGTGCCACTATTGGTGAAGAATGTGGCCGATGTAAAAGTAAATTTTATGCCCCGCCTGGGCCGTGTGGGCATGGATACTGCCAACGATGTAGTGGAAGGGGTGGTTGTGATGCGCAAAGGGCGGAATCCGCAGCAAGTGCTAAAAGCTGTCCGGGCCAAAATAAATGAGCTAAATACATCCATACTTCCTTCCGATGTAAAAATTGTACCGTTCTATGATCGCAATACACTAATTACCTATTGTACCAAGACCGTGTTGCATAACCTGATAGAAGGGATTGTGCTGGTAATAGCCCTTGTGTTTTTGTTTATGGCCGATTGGAGGGCTACTTTAATTGTGGCTATTATCGTGCCGCTTTCCCTGCTATTTGCATTCATATGTATGCTTATAAAAGGAATGCCTGTCAACTTGCTTTCATTGGGTGCAGTTGACTTTGGGATTATTATAGATGGGGCGGTAGTGTTGGTCGAGGGATGTTTTGTAGTATTCGACCGAAAATATAAAGAACTCGGCAAGGAAAAATTTAACAAGCGGGCAAAGATGGGGTGGATAAAAAACACCACTATGGATATGGGTAAAGCCATACTCTTTGCAAAGCTTATTATCATAACTGCTTTAATCCCCATATTCTCTTTTGAAAATGTGGAAGGAAAGATATTCTCACCACTTGCCTACACATTAGGATTTGCATTACTCGGAGCTTTGATTTTTACGCTCACTCTTGTCCCCGTTCTGATACATTTATTAATGAATAAAAATGTTTACGAAAAGCATAATCCTATTGTTATTGGATTGGAAAAAGGATATATGAAACTTTTCCATTATACGTTCCGGCATAAACGGATGAGCCTTTTGTGCGCCTTTTTATTGCTGGGGGGAAGTTTATATATCGCCACCTTTTTAGGCTCGGAATTTTTGCCTCATTTAGATGAAGGTGCTCTTTGGGTAAAAGCCCAAACCCCCTTAGGAATCGCGCTTCCGAATTCATCTGCTCTGGCAGACAGTATGCGCAAAGAATTGAGCAGCTTCCCGGAAGTTAAAACGGTGGTGTCGCAAACCGGAAGACCAGACGATGGCTCTGACCCGGAAGCTTTTTCCGATATACAGTGCGATGTTATTTTATATCCTAAAGAAGAATGGAAGCAGGACATTAGTAAAGACTCCCTCATTGATGAAATGAATGATTTGTTGGCTAGGAAACATGAGGGAGTAGTTTTTAATTTCTCCCAACCTATTCGTGATAATGTGGAACAAGCCGTTTCGGGAATGAATGCCGCCCTGGGATGCCAAATTTCAGGCGCTGATTTTGCAGTGCTGAATGAAAAGGCCGCGCAAATTTATGATACCCTTACCAAAATCAAGGGTATCGAAGATTTGGGCGTATTAAAAAACCTGGGACAGCCTGAACTCGATATTGATCTGGAGCAGGATAAAATGGGATTATATGGGGTAAGTACTGCTAATGCCAATGCAGTGGTGCAAATGGCCATAGGTGGTCAAGCTGCTACTCAAGTATTTGAAGGTGAGAGATTATTTGACCTGAGAGTGCGTTATGCGCCTCAGTTCAGACAAACGCAGGAAGGACTGGGGAACCTGATGGTGCCAACTATAAATGGAGGTGAAGTACCGCTGAAATTAATTTCTACTATAACACAAAAAACAGGTGTCAGTTCTATATACCGGACCAATAACCAGCGGGTAATAGCTGTTAAATTTTCTGTTCGCGACAGGGATATGGGCAGCGCTATTGCCGAAGCGCAGCGGAGAACAGAGAATGTGAAAGTACCAAAAGGTTATAAAATAGAATGGATTGGTGAATTCCAGAGCCAGGTAAGGGCTGTAAACAGGCTTAAACAAGTTGTTCCTATCAGTTTGCTGTTGATTTTTATTATCTTATTTGCGACTTTTGGCAATTTACGCGATTCTACCATTATTCTTCTGAATGTTCCGTTTGCTTTAATCGGAGGGATATTTGCACTCCTAATTACTAATACCAATTTTAGTATATCGGCAGGTATTGGATTTATAGCCTTGTTTGGGGTTTGTATTCAAAACGGGGTTATACTTATTGTCCAGTTTAAACGAAATACAGAGCATAAGCAGAATCTGACAGAATCTATTATTAATGGAGTAAGGGAAAGAGTTCGTCCTGTAGTTATGACTGCCTTGATAGATATGGTTGGTTTATTCCCTGCGGCAATAAGTACCGGTATTGGTTCGGAAGCACAAAAGCCACTTGCCATTGTTATGATTGGAGGGTTAGTTTCGGCAACCATACTGGTTCTGCTTATACTGCCTATTATTTATTACGTAGTATACCACCCTCGCCAACGTCTGGATTAAGAAAGGGCATTTACTTTTCAACGGAGAGTGCTTCTTTTCTTACTTTTGCAGCCCCAAAGCGCTAAACTAATGCAGATATTAAAATTTGGAGGCACATCTGTTGGCTCCGCAGAGAGAATAAAATCTGTGGCCAAACTGGTTAATTATTCCAACAGGAAGATGGTCGTATTATCTGCTATGTCCGGTACTACCGACCAGCTGGTTAAAATTACAAACGCACTCTTCCAGCAAAAACCCAAAGAGGCATCCCACATTATTAATGAGCTTGAACCAAAGTATAGAGACACGGTTGATAAACTTTTTACCACAGATGCGTTTAAAAAGAACGGAAGCGAGGTAATTACTGAACATTTTAATTTGTTGAGGTCCTTCACCATAGATATGTTCACCCACAATGAGGAGAAAACAATCTTGGCAGAAGGTGAATTGCTTTCCACGACCTTGTTTCATTATTACCTGGAAGAGCAAAAGATTGCATCAGTATTGCTACCGGCACTTAATTTCATGAGAATTGATGAGAATGGAGAACCCGATATGGAATATATCGAAACGCATCTTAAGGAAGAATTAGCAAAGCACCCCAAGTCAGGATTATTTATAACACAAGGATATATTTGCCGCAATGCATTCGGGCAAGTAGATAACCTGAAAAGAGGCGGTAGCGACTATACAGCTTCGCTTATCGGCGCTGCCATAAAAGCAGATGAAATTCAAATATGGACAGATATTGACGGCATGCATAATAACGACCCCCGCTATGTGCCTAATACATTTCCCATTGCCGAACTTTCATTCGATGAGGCGGCCGAATTAGCGTATTTTGGCGCGAAAATATTACATCCTTATTGTATACGTCCCGCTAAAAAAAGGAATGTCCCGGTGCGGCTTCTCAATACAATGAAACCTCAGGCGAGAGGTACCCTCATAAGCCGTAACGCATCCGGTGACGATATTAAAGCAGTTGCTGCCAAAGACAACATCACGGTTATTAAAATGCAATCGACCCGTATGCTGATGGCGTATGGCTTTTTGCGCAGCGTGTTTGAGGTGTTTGAAAGTTATAAAACGCCGATTGATATGATAACTACTTCGGAGGTGGCTGTTTCTCTCACGATTGATGACACAATGCATTTAGATGAGATTACTATAGAGTTGAAAAAATACGGAACGGTAGAAGTAGAAAAAGATCAAACTATTATTTGTGTGGTAGGTGATTTTCTGGCGGACAAGCATGGGTATGCCGGTAAAATATTTGATGCGCTGAAAGACATTCCCATCCGGATGATTTCGTATGGGGGAAGCAAAAATAATGTTTCCGTGCTGGTAAAAGCCGAACATAAGAAAGACGCCCTGCTGGCATTGAATAAAGGATTATTTAATATAAATTGAAAGATATGTTTAGTGCAGCCTTATTGAAAAAATTCCAGCATATTCCTACACCTTTTTATTTCTACGATACCAAGCTATTAGGAGAAACATTAAAAGCGGCCATAAAAAGTGCAGAAAAGCATAATATTGAATTGCATTATGCACTGAAAGCAAATTCGAATAAGGATATACTTAAACTAATTAAGACTGCCGGTTTCGGCGCTGACTGTGTTAGCGGCAACGAAGTAAAACAGGCTATTGATTGTGGGTTTAAGGTCAATAATGTTGTGTATGCCGGTGTAGGTAAGTCAGATACGGAAATCAGGTTTGCAATAAAAAAGAACATTTTCTGTTTTAATTGTGAATCGATTGAAGAAATAAGAGTGATGAATGCGATAGCTAAAAGTGAAAATAAAACAGCCCGCATAGCCTTCCGTATAAATCCGAATGTGAATGCAAATACACATCATTACATTACTACCGGGTTAGAAGAAAATAAGTTTGGCATCAATGTTTGGGAGTTGGACGATGCGCTTGGGGTAATTCGCAAAAGCAAGAATATAAAACTCATTGGAATACATTTCCACATAGGCTCACAGATAAACGATTTGACCGTATTTAAAAATTTATGCCTGAAGGTAAATGAACTGTTGGAATGGTTCTCGAACCGGAACATTTTTATTGAAAATATAAACCTGGGCGGCGGTTTGGGTGTGGACTATTATCACCCTGACGTGAAACCTGTACCTGATTTTGAAAATTATTTTAGCCTCTTTAGAAAGTTTTTAAAGATAGAGCCAACGCAACAAATACACCTTGAACCCGGCCGGGCCATTGTGGCACAATGCGGTTCTCTTATTTCGAGAGTTCTTTTTGTAAAGAAAGGAGTTCAAACCAATTTTGCCATACTGGATGCAGGTATGACGGAATTATTGCGCCCGGCATTGTATCAATCCTATCACACCATAGAGAATGTTACAGGTGCCAAAAGAAAAGAAGTAAATAAATACGATGTTACAGGCCCGATATGCGAATCGTCCGATTGTTTCAGGAAAGCCGTTGAACTACCCGAAACAAAGCGCGGCGATATTATAGCTATTCGTACAGCCGGTGCTTATGCAGAAAGTATGTCGCTCACCTATAATTTGAGGAGTAAGGCAAAAGCCTATCTTGCAACCGATTTATAATTTTTTTTCAATGCTGAAGCACTTAAAAATAGTTATCCGGAAAATAGGCGTGATGGGAGTGTTTATGTTCATTACTGCTTCTGTTTTTTCGCAGGATGCCTATATGACTATGGCCGACACAATGAAAACTACCTTTTTTCCAAACTTTGTAGGCATAAAGCTTTTTGCAACTGATATTTCGGCAACCAGTGTAAACCAGGATTTGCAGTTTCAATATACTTCTGATAACATAGGATATAAATATAAATTCCAGCATGATATGAATGTAAAAAACCTGAATGGTTTTTATAATCTCGGGCTGGGGATGGAAGAAAACCTGGGGAAACATTTATCTCTTAATTTTTTCAATACATCCATTGGCTACATGCAAAACATGTGGGATTGGAGCATAGGCACCGGGGTTGGTTATTTTGTATCGTTGAATAAACAAAAAACTATGCGGCTGAATGCTTCAGTAAACGTTTACTTTGAAAGTATCACTTATAGTTTTGGCTCTTATTACGATACTACCCAACTTGGTTTTTTGGTGGATGGAACAAATATCGGCTCTGCCGTAAAAGGAGTGCATTATGTAAATGATATATGGTCATTAACTCCCGGACTGGAGTTTGTTTACAGGCGCTCAGGCCTTGACTTTTTTGCAGGAGTTTATTACAATTATGTTTTCACCTATAGCGAAAAAGTGAATTTTTACGAAGCAAGGGTACCAATATCTGAAGTGATTTATTATCCTAACTCAACCCCCGTATCTAAAGGCATAACCAATTTGGGTAAATACGTCATCCAGATTGGAATAATGAAAGAGTTTGGCATTTAGAAGTTATATGCCAGCCCTACACCCGATACGTCTTTAAATTGTGTACGCGGCCCTTTTCCGATGACCATGTTGTCGCTGTTGTAAAGAGGTATCATTACGTTTTGGTCGTAAATTAATTCGGTATTAATAGTAACTGATATGAATTTATTTACTTTCATTTGGATGAGCGTGTTCCAGTCTACTACTATATCCTGAGGGTCTTTCAGATAATTGGAGAAAAGTGAAAGGTCGGTAGTGAGATTAATTCCCTTGCAAATAGTTGCCGAATAATCTCCCTTAAAATAAGCTCCAGCTTGCACAAGCAATTCCTTTCCTGGGGTGACTAAATTTCCGTTAGCATCATAAACTGCAGGTGTAACGCCAAAATCGCCCGCATTAGCCAATGCCTGATCTTCCACAAAAGTGTACTTCAGCGTGGCGGGAGAAATAAATATAGTTAGAGCCTTATTTGGTTGATAAGTGAGACCCGCTGCTATAGTTAAATAGCCGGGGGCCATGAATTTGGAAATCAAACCTGTATCAAGGGGAGATGAGTATCCCGGAGCAAATTGCGATTTAAAATCTACCAATAATCCACCCATGGTATGGTCGAATAAATTATACCCCAGGTTAGAGGTAAGTTCTATCTTATCGGTCGATTTTTGTAGTGGGTTATTATTTAACTTCTGAAATCCATATTCCAGGTCAATACTGTTTAGCCAACTTATTTTATCTCTTTGATAATTGGCATGAGCACATAGTATGGCAACCAATCCAATGGAATTTTGCCCGCCTGCACCCCAGTTTGTAAGACTTACTTGCGAAAAGGCAATATTAATGATCCCTCCGATATGCCAAAAAGTATCCTTTTTTACAATCTCCCTTACAATGGTATCTCTTTTCAGAGTATCCTTTTTGTCAATAGTTATCTTGATATCTACCTTTTTAACAGTATCTGATTGAGCAGATAGGGTAAATGTAAAGCCAATAGCCACAATCAGGGGGAGAATTTTAGTAAACTTCATAGTTCAGAGGGTTTTGAGGTTGGTAATTGGTATTTTTGTGCAAAAGTACGAAACTCAAAAATACAACCGGATGATTTTGGGCATCTTTAAGATATTCAATAAGGTAGTAAAAAAAGCTGGTCTTATTTTGCCGGTTTTGCTTCTTTCGTCTCTTCTTCGGGCGCAAGATACCTTACCCAAAAATTATTTCATCAATCCATTGGATATTCCTATTTCGCTGGCAGGTACGTTTGGTGAAATACGTTCCGACCATTACCATACAGGTATTGATATCCGCACTGATGGGAAAGAAGGTTTGCCAGTTCATGCTGCTGCAAAAGGATATGTGTCACGCATAGTAGTATCGCCTTATGGATATGGCAATGCGCTGTATCTTACACACCCTAATGGATATGTTTCATTATACGGACACTTGAGTCATTTTAACAGGGCTATCACAAGCTATGTTAAAAACAAACAATATTCTGAGGAAAAATACCGGCAAGATATTCCAGTCTTCCCGGGTCAGTTTGCAGTTAATAAGGGCGACACAATCGCTTTCAGTGGCAGTACCGGTGCATCGGAAGGCCCGCACTTGCATTTTGAAATACGAAATGCTAAAAATGACGACCCCATTAATCCCCTGCTTGCAGGATATGTTGTCGAAGATACGCTGGCGCCCATTATAAAAGGCATTGCACTATACCCACTGAATGATTCGAGTACAATAAATGGGATACACCAGCCTTTTTATTGCAAAGTAAAAAAAGTACATAAACAGTATAAACTTGATTCAGATGAACCCATTCGGGCATACGGAAGTATTGGAGCCGGAATAAGTTGCTATGATGTTGCAGAGGGTAGCGATAACCGCAATGGCCCCTATATAAAATTACTGAAGGATAATGGCGATACCATTTATTATTCGCGTATGAATATACTCAGCTTTCTTACTATGCGTTTTATCAATGGACACATTGACTATGCGGCTATGCACGACCAGATAGATACAATAGAATATAGCTTTTTACAAGACAATGATAAATTAAATATCTATAAAAAGTTGGTAAATAAAGGTCGTATCGATTGCAAAACAAACATGATTCAAACGCTGGAATATATGATAAGTGATTACAACGGAAATACTTCAAGGGTGGCGTTTAATATTATAGGAGATAAACAGCCACTTTCCATTTATAACGATACTGCTAAGTATGCTGCTATAGCTAATTGGAGAACAAATTTTGATTATTCGGGAAAGGGAATGAAAATAGAAATCCCGGCAGGAGATTTGTTTAATAATATGAAGTTTTATTATTCGGAAGACAGTTCAAAAGGCAACATGGAAGTCTCTCCGATTTATAACATCCAAAACGAAAATATTCCACTTTCTGCTAACTATACACTTATGCTAAAACCCAATCCGGGCTTACCTGACTCCTTATTGAAAAAAGCTGTGGTAGTGCGGCTGGAGGGTAACGGGAAAAACAGCATAGGTGGTAAATGGGAAGATGGATACATGGTCGTACACCCTAAAAATTTTGGCCGCTATGTAATTATGCTCGATTTATATCGCCCTGTAATAAAGCCTGTAAATATTTACAAGGGTAAGAATATGGGCCACGACGATAAAGTTGCATTTGAAATCACCGATAACCTTTCGGGTATTGGTTCGTATAGATGTACCGTCGACGGAAAATGGGTGCTAATGGAATTCAATCCAAAAAATAATCAGATATATTATACCTTTGATGAACATGTTGCTAAGGGAACCCATCACCTCCAATTGGTGGTAAGCGATGAGGTAGGTAACACGAGTGTATATAAAACCGATTTTGTAAGATAAGTAAATGATTCCCTCGCATAAAAGGTATATTTGTAAAAGTAATATTCTATATAGATAATGTGTATGAGATATATTTTAGCTTTTGTTGTTGGTTCTTTTTTATGCGCCTGCAATCATCCGACCAAGCAAACCGCAAATAAGGATAAAAATGCAATTCAGCCCACCATATACGCAACTCCTGCAGGAGATAAAATTGTGTTTTTGGAAGACTATTACAAGGCCTATTATAAAGCCATGAAAGCGAACTATGCTAATCGGGATGAAATTTATGAAGAGCAGGTGCACGAACCTATTTTCAATAACTACTTTACCAAAAGCGAATATTCGCAATTGGTTGGAAGCAAGTTGGGCACCCCAATAAAGGACACTACCCTGTTAGAGAAATATATTTCTGCGGTAATATATAATCGTTTGGAAATGGAGAAAATAATCACGTCTGCCTTGGCTGATTGTAGAAAATATTTGGAGAATGATAGCATCACCATTTATATTTTACCTTCTAACCAAGATGTGTATATGGTGACTGATGGGATGGGAGGAGTTTCAGGATTAACGGCAGGAAGCAAACAGATAATACTGACTATTAATCCTGCTATAGATAAATGGAAAGAGATGCTTTCATATAACATAGCGCATGAGTTTAATCACACCTATTGGACAAAAATGGATATTAATAAAACCCCATGGAATATGCTTACATACCTTGTTTTTGAGGGTAGGGCAGATTCGTATGCCCATTTAATTTATCCCAATACAGTATGTCCGTGGACAAAAACATTACCTGCAGATGAGGAAGAAGCGTTATGGAAGAGGATAAAAAGCCAGTTAGATAATACCAGTATTGCTTTTCAATATAGCGTAATGTTTGGTGTGCGAAATGAGTTTCCTTATTGGGGTGGCTATACGCTCGGCTACCATATTGTTCAATCGGCATTAAAAAATCATCCCGGTTTAACTCCTGAAGAATGGACAAACCTTTCTCCCGAGAAAATGTTGGCGATGAGCGATTATATAAGTAAGTAACTCCTTTAAAATTTCGCCACGATAGGCATTCTCCTTCCGGTGCCAAATGATTTTGGGGATACTCTGAGAATAGGGCAAAACTGCTGGCGCTTGAACTCGGCTTTGTTTACCATATTCACAACCTTTATTACAAGTTCCTTAGTAGCACCTTTCACTTTTATTTCGGCAGCCGATTTATGTTGTTCAATATATTGAACCAGTATCTTGTCAAGAATATCATATTCCGGCAAGCTGTCTGAATCTTTTTGATGATGCCTTAGTTCAGCCGTAGGAGCTTTTTTTAAAATGTTTTTGGGAATAAGACCGGGATGAAGTTCATTCACATATTCTGCTATGCGGTAAACTTGTGTTTTGTATAAATCGCCTGAAACTGATAAGGCTCCACCCATATCTCCATATAACGTCCCATAGCCGGTAGCTAATTCACTTTTGTTGGATGTATTCAGCATAAGGGCGCCTGTTTTATTGGAAACAGCCATGATAAATAATCCTCGCATACGGGCCTGTATGTTTTCCTCGGTAATATCAGGCTTTAGGCCTTTGAATGCTTTTGATAAAGATTCATTCACCGCCTCAACTCCCGGCTCAATAGATAGGATTTCATAAGGGCTTTCTGTGTTTTTGAGTATCTGCATAGCATCATTCATGGTTTCATCCGAACTGAATTGCGATGGAAGTACTACCGAAGTCACATTTTCTTTTCCCAATGCCTCTACAGCTAATGCCAGCACCAAAGCCGAGTCCATTCCACCGCTTAATCCCAGCACAGCTTTTTGTAGGTTGTTTTTATGGAAATAATCACGTATTCCGAGAATGAGCGCCTGGTATACGGAGTTTGTAATTCGATTATCGTCTGTGTCGCTAGAGCAATACCAAACAGAATTTCCTTTTTTCAGTTTTAGTGATTTTTGAGATTCTTTAGGTGTATTAGAAATGAGTCTTTGCGCAGCAATAATTTTCTTCCCTTTAACCTGTATAATGGCCATATCTTCTTTAAAGGAAGCTAATTCGCTGACAGGGGTTCCATCCTTATCTACCACAAAAGAACTTCCGTCAAACGTGAGGTCGGTATTGGTGCCTATATTGTTTACATAAAATAAAGGGGCTTTATATTCTTTTGCCACGGAACAGGCTACCTTACGCCGTTCTTCCCAATGGATATATGAGAATGGAGATGCTGAAATATTAATAATATAATCTGCTTTTCCCGCCTTCATTTCTTTCAACGGGAAACGTCGGTGGGTATACCGGTTATCGCTATCAGGGCATTGGTTCCAGATGTCCTC
Organism: Bacteroidota bacterium; assembly: GCA_013288205.1. Lineage (GTDB taxonomy): Bacteria > Bacteroidota > Bacteroidia > JABEUT01 > JABEUT01 > JABEUT01. The sequence goes on from JABDCH010000002.1 coordinate 62,553, forward strand.
GCAAATTGTTATAGCCAGTTTATTTCCTTTAAAAGAAATGAGTTTATTATCCCTGCCAGGTTCAAAATAACGGTACTCATCAAACACATCGTAAAAGGGCAATAACGATTTATGAATAATGGTTTTTATTTTGCCATCAGCAAGGAAAAATGCGGAGTTAAAAATAGGTCTGCCATTGGCGGCCGGATTATGCGATGGGCCACCGACAATGGCTGTTATTCCTTTACATTCGCGGGCAATAGAGGCTGCTGCATCCTCACATTTTTTTACAAACCCGTTTTGCAGTAAAAGGTCTTTAGGCGGATACCCGCAAATAGCCAATTCGGCAAAAATGGCCAAATCAGCGCCTTTCGATTTTGCTTCTTTTATCCCATGTTTTATTTTGGTAACATTTTCTTCAATGTTGCCTACATGGTAATTAAGTTGAACAAGGGCTATTTTCATTTTCTAAAAAAGGATTCCGATCATCAATTCAATACCTTTTATGTTGGCAGCATTGCTACCGGAACTATTCATATTGGTGAAGCAATTATTGTAGGTGAGGGATGCCTGCAGTGCTGTACTTCCGGCAATAGAATACTCGAATCCTCCGCCGATTACAAGTGAGCATCTGAAAAAATCGGTTTGATCATACACATTAACATCATTACCAGAATAGGGGCGCATGAATGTAGATACGGGGTAAGGCCCATTGGGTATAACGAGTGTATTGTAATTATCAGTTGCCTTTAATAAGAATCCAACTTCAAATCCTACTACACCATAATAGCGTATTTTGCCAAAAGAATTTGTTTTCATTTTCAAGAGTAAAGGAAACTGAAGATATTGTAGCGATTCGTTATTGGTTGTTGTTGAATCAATAGCATTTGGATTGGGATTCGGGACAGAATTAGCATATCTTGCACTGATAGTAGTAATTTCAAAGCCTGTCAGAAAGCCATAATTGCGGGTAAAGTAAAATTCTAAATTAGCTCCGTAGCCATATCCTGCAAAAGCTCCTTTACCCATTCCGTTTGAGCTGTTGGGAATCACCCAATAAATACCCGGCGTAAAATTCAGCCCGAAGTGAAAATACCTGGAACCCCATGTATCCGGAATATTTGTTTCGCCCGGTGGTGGGGGAGGAGGCATAAATGCATTGTTTTGCGCAAACGCAGAAAATGTCACAAAACTAAAAGCTATTAGCAGGATTGATTTCATTGTGAATGTCTAAATTTGCAGTGCATAATCCGTTTTGGTGTGCAAATTTAGCAAATGGTTCATTCATTAAAGAAAATACGAAGCCTGACCAAGGCTTTAAGGGGAGATAAAACAGAATATGCCCGGTTGATGAAGGAGTCTCCTGAATATGCTGCCATGGGCGCTGCCCTTGTTGGAAATACGGCTGCCACGCATTGGCTGCTGGCGCAGGATAATAAAACGTTTGCTGTTTTTGTAGATGCTGTAATAGGCAATAAAACCGCGTTGCAACTGCTTATGAAGGAAAAGCAGTATGAATTGGCTGCTGTTTCGAATATGCTAAATGAGGATGAAGAAGCCCTTAAGTGGCTTGAAAAGCACAAACTGAAAGATTATTTCGACTTTGCCATGGCTATTCAATATGCTATGGACAAAGAGGTAGAAAATGATTTGAGCGGATATTTTACCTTGTATGGATAGGGAAAAATTGAAAGTTGACAATGGAGAATTGAAAGTATTTCCCTTCGTCAGGTCGTAACTTTTAATTTTTTAGCGGTAAATATCCTAACAGGATACCAGGATGCTAAGAACCCTATAACCAGCACGCTGGCTAATATACCTGCATAATCAGAAGCCTGGAGAGAAACGGGGTAGGCATCTACTACAAAATTTCCGGTCATAGTTACCAGTTTAAATTTAATCTGGAGTACGCAGATGATCGTGCCCAATAGCAAACCTATGGCTGCCCCCAGCACAGTTATCAATATCCCTTCATACATGAAAATTTTTTGAATAGAGTTGATTTCGGCGCCCATGTTATGTAGTATGGAGATATCTTTTTGCTTGTCAATAATCAGCATAGAAAGTGAACCTACGATGTTAAAGGTGGCTATGATGAGGATAAAGACAAGGATGATAAAGGTCCATAGCTTTTCAGACTTCAGGGTTTTAAACAGCAATTCATTTTGTTCAAAACGGTCTTTCACGGCATAGTCAGTTCCCAATAAATCCTTGATTTGTTTTTTCACCAAATCTGAGGTTGCCGGGTTAGCAAGACCAATTTCTAAGGAAGTAACCGAGCTGTCGTGATAATCGAAAAGTTCCCTGGCAAAATCGAGCGAAACAATTACATAGCGGCTGTCAAAATCATCATTAATCGAAAAAATACCCGAACGGTAAAGGGGCAATTGGGTAATGGCATCTTCGGGGTTCAGCGAACTGTTTTCAAGCCCTCTTTTGAATGCATAACAAGATATGGGAGTGTAGCTCTGGTCAGATGAGTTGATACCAAGTTTATCGGCAACTCCTATACCAAATTCACCATAATAAGAATTATCATTCTTTAGATAATATTTGCCCTCCCTTATTAATGTATCGAAATGGGTCATGGCTGCAAAGTTACTGCCTACGCCTTTTATAGTGGCCAATACTTGTTGGTCGCCATATTTTAAAAGCGCTTTGTCCTGCATGGTTTCATCTACATATTTTATACCATTAAGATTATGGAGAGATTCAAAGCGAGAGCCTATAGGCAGGAATGTTTTCCCTTTTATAGCCGTAATTTCAATATCAGCCCCAAATGAATTATAAAGCGACTTCACAAGGTCAGATATCCCATTGAATGCCGATAAAACAATAATGAGCGCCATAGTACCAATAGCAATGCCTCCCAACGCTACACCCGAAATAATATTTATCGCATTATGCGATTTTTTAGATACCAGGTAGCGTTTAGCTATGAAAAGAGAGAGGTTCATTACACGCAAATGTAGGAAGTTTGTAGAAAGGGTAGGGTGTCACCCTGAACTTGTTTCAGGGTCTCAAACAATAGGAGTTGCCGATAAACTTGGTATCAACTCATCTGACCAGAGCTACACTCCCATATCTTGTTATGCATTCAAAAGTAACTTATTTCCACGCTTTCACAATCAGGCCTGTTCCTTTGGTGTGTGTTCCGTTTGCATCCATCGAATTAAGGATAAGTGAAAATGGAAAAGTAATGAGATAATAGAAGGGTAGGATGATTATGAACGCCTTGCTTGCTGCAAGCATTTTCATAGGGTATTTCATGGATAACACCCAGGAAATATGCCCCGGTTTTCCATAAGAATACTTAGCTTCTATTTTA
>JABDCH010000003.1:0-486 GCA_013288205.1 Bacteroidota bacterium
ATATCGGTGAGCCAGGTTTTTATTTCATCTTCCATAAACCCGTACCTTCGTTTGGTTAATCTGCTTTTTCAAGTACGGATTTCGCAGCGATTTTTGTTCCAACAGGTCAATCTGTCTTTTTAATATCTTCTCCAGTTGAAACTTCACGGCAAAATAATTATCTGTATAGTCTATAGGGTCACTGCTATCAATATCAATTAATAAATCTATATCGCTTTGCGGTGTAAATGCTTCTGTTGTTATAGACCCAAATGCAAAAAGCGATTTTACATTATGCTTATCGCATAATTGTTTAATCTGGTTAATATGGTCTGTTAGATAGTTCATTTGCATTTCAAATTTACGAATTTTCTTATTAGCTTCATTTCTTGCAGAAATCGAAGTCAGGTTGCTTGGTGGATTGTTTTATGATGGAGGAATAGTTTTGCATTTTATGGTGCACAACTTAATATGAAACTAATTACCTGTTGAGTATTCAACTAGAAC
>JABDCH010000003.1:532-52431 GCA_013288205.1 Bacteroidota bacterium
GTGGGGTACGGGCCATATAGCCTTCTTGTATCAAAAAAGGTTCATATACTTCTTCAATCGTTCCGGGCTGTTCGCCTACGGCAATGGCGATGGTGGAGATTCCAACAGGCCCTCCTTTAAATTTTTCAATAATGGCGGTTAGGATACGGTTATCCATTTCATCCAAACCATTTTCATCTACATTCAATGCTTTAAGGGCATATTGGGTAACCTTTAAATCTATACTGCCGCTGCCTTTTATTTGGGCAAAGTCGCGCACGCGGCGCAGCAATGCATTGGCAATACGCGGAGTACCACGACTACGGCGGGCAATTTCCCAGGAAGCCTCTTTGCTGATGGGTATATTTAAAATGCCTGATGAGCGTTCGATAATTCTTTGCAGTAGTTCGGCATGATAATAATCTAACCGAAAGTTGATGCCGAAACGCGCTCGCAAAGGAGAGGTGAGAAGTCCTGAACGGGTAGTAGCCCCAATCAATGTAAAGGGATTCAGTTTTAGTTGCACGCTGCGTGCATTGGGCCCGGTATCAATCATAATATCGATACGGTAGTCTTCCATAGCTGAATAAAGATATTCTTCCACTACGGGGCTCAGGCGATGTATTTCATCAATAAATAAAACATCAAAATCATTCAGATTGGTGAGCAATCCTGCAAGGTCGCCGGGCTTTTCAAGTACAGGTCCTGAGGTGATACGTATATTCACTTCCAGTTCAGATGCGATGATGTTGGCAAGGGTTGTTTTGCCTAATCCGGGAGGGCCATGCAACAACACATGGTCGAGGGCTTCACTACGCTGTTTAGCAGCCTGGACAAAAATGCGGAGGTTTTCAATGACCTTTTCCTGCCCTGAAAATTCATTGAAATGTTGGGGACGGAGAACTATCTCTACTTCTTTTTCGGAAGCAGGAAGGTTTTCACTGTCGGGGTTTAAGCTCTCGTTCATGTATGGGTTAATCTGCCTAAGATAAGACAAATGTAATGTATGTATGGAAAGTAAATCCTTTACACCGGAATTTTCTTTCCTCAACCATTCGATTGAATTAGCTTGCCAAGCTTGGTATCGGGGAATAAGTGAGCATATATTTCGAAAGGAGAAACCGACAAGCCAACTGAGTAGGTAACTGAATTGAAATTATAACCTAACAAATTGTTATTGATAAGCATGAAACGATAACCCACCTGGGTCGAGAACTCGATATATTTATTAATGTTATATCCCAGCGTTACCTGCGGTTCGAGCGGCATGACGAGCTCCCTGCTTTTTACAACTGCTACATCGTTTATGGTATATTGGTATGATGAGCTTCCGATGCCGATGAGCACAGGCAAATCGAGTTCCCAATGCTTGGTTAAGTTGATGGTATATTCTACAAAATAAGAGAAGTAGGCAAAGTGCAGATCAGAACGTACAGCCTCATCGCCTAAATATTGATTTTTATAAATGGGCGATGACAGGGTGTTGTATCCTCCGCCAATGGTAAATTTATTATCAAAACAAACTCCGGCCATAATGCCGAAGATGTTGGCATAATTATTGTCGATATAGGAGTCGCGCGAATCGAAGCTGAAGACATAGCTGGGCTTTCGCCGGATGATAGCCTGCAAACTATCGATAAACTGGCATTGGGATGTTACTGCAACAGAGGAGAAGAGGACTATGCAACAGATTTTTTTCACCGGGGTATAAGCATTAACACAAGCCAAAGGAGCAATTAATGCCTTTTACGGATAAGGAGTGAAGAATGTTTCAATCGCCGTTTTCAATCATCTTGGCCCATTTGGTATGGGGAAAGAGCCCGGCATATATTTCCAGGGGATAGATCAACACCCCAACCGAATAGGTTACAGAATTAAAATTATAATTCAATAAGTTATTGTTAATAAGCATATAACGGTAGCCTACCTGGGTATATAATCCGCAATATTTATTGAAGTTATAATCCACTTCCACCTGTGGCTCAAGGGGCATGATCATTTTGTTATTTTCGGTTTTTAATAGCGTATTAGTCTTGTACTGCATAGATGCACTTCCGATACCAATAGATACAGGTATATCTATTCTCCAATGCTTGGAAAGAGTCATAATATACTCGGCAAAATAGGAGAAAAAGAAAAAACTAAGCTTGCCTTTTAAGGTGTCTCCGTTTTCGTATTTTGTATGATAGATAGATGAAGACAGTGAGTTAATACCTCCGCCAACGGTGAATTTTTTACCAAAGCAAACCCCTACCATGTATCCGAAAATAGTAGCGTCATTACCACCTATAAAAGAATTACGTGTATTGAAACAAAAAGAAAAATTGCCTTTTCTTTCGATAGCTGCCTGCAGGGTATCGATGAACTGGCATTTGGCTGTAAAACCCGCCAGGCAAAACATGGATATGCAGATAAACTTTTTCACAGGGGATTCAAAAGTACATTTTTCCCCCGAGGTGGTCTATTTGTCAGTATAAGCACCTATCGTTCGCAGGGGCAGATAGGCGAAAAATAAATAGTGGTGTTAGGTAGAATAGCTTTCAGGAATTCCTGGCTGGCCTGGTTTACCAGCACATCCCGCAGATCGAGTACTTTCAGGTTGTCGGCAAGGTATTTTAATTCAATAGGATACCCGCCTATATTATCGCTCCACAAATTGAGGGTTTGCAACTCTTTTAACTTACCTATACTCCGTGGAATTTTTTCCAAATCGGTGCGGTTAAGGTCAAGGTATTTCAAATGGCTCAGTTCGCCTATCTGCGAGCGCAGGCTGTCAATTTTATTTTTGTATAGTATAAGTATCTGCAAGTCTTTCAGCTCTCCTATCCAGGGTGGTATGTCGGTAATTTTATTCTTGCTAAGGTCAAGGTATTGCAGGCTGGTAAGTTTTCGCAGCTCTTTAGGGAATTCGGAAAGCCGTTGTTTACTGAGGTCTAATTTAAGTACGTTGTTACTGTCTTTCAAAGCCTCTTGCATACTGGTGCAGGCCGTCATCGTATCCAATGAAAGCGAGTCGAGCAGTTGAGCCGAACCTGCAAACGGCAGTAAAAGGCATAAAAAAAGAACAATATGCTTCATAGCGAAAACTATTTTTTTTCTTCTCCCGCCGGAACCCCTTCCGAGAATACACCCATATTGCAAAACTTGTCTATCCGTTTCTGTATTCTTTTGTCAGTATCCATTTTGCCCAGCTTGTCAAGTTGCTTGAGTAGTTCTTCTTTTACCAATGCAAATGCTTCTTCGGGGTTAACGTGGGCCCCGCCAAGCGGTTCTTTTATAATTCCGTCAATCAGTTTATTATGCAGCATATCGTCGGCGGTAAGCTTTAACTGTTGGGCTGCTTTTTCCTTAAAATCCCAGCTTCTCCAAAGAATAGAAGAGCACGATTCAGGAGAAATCACCGAATACCAGGTATTTTCCAGCATCAGCACTTTATCGCCTATGCCTATTCCGAGTGCGCCGCCCGAGGCCCCTTCTCCAATTATAATACAAATAACAGGCACCCGCAGGCGCATCATTTCATATAGATTGCGGGCTATTGCTTCTGCCTGTCCGCGTTCTTCGCCCTCCAGGACGGGATAAGCTCCGGGGGTATCAATAAAGGTAACAATAGGCACATCGAATTTTTCAGCAAGCTTCATTAATCTGAGTGCTTTGCGGTATCCTTCGGGGTTGGGCATGCCAAAGTTGCGATATTGACGCAGCTTGGTGGTTACTCCCTTTTGCTGGCCTACAAACATAACGCTCATTCCGTTTACCTTGCCGAGCCCGCCCACCATGGCTTTATCGTCTTTCACATTGCGGTCGCCGTGCAGTTCAAAAAAAGTTCCTTCGGTAAGCGCATCAATATAAGCAAGTGTATAGGGCCTGTCAGGGTGACGCGACAGTTGCACTTTTTGCCAGGGGGTTAATTTGTCGGTTATCTGTTTGCGGGCTTCCAGTATCTTTTCTTCCAGTTCTTTAACGGTGGCGGTGGTATCTACTTTTCCTTTTTCGCCCACCTGCTTCACTTTATCTATCTGTTCCAACAGTTCCTGTACGGGTTTTTCAAAATCGAGAAAATTCATGCAATGAGGTTTTTGGAAAGGCGAAGATAGAAAAAATGGGGGAGTCTGAGGTTAGTGTGTTACATATACTTAGTCAAACCCTTTAAGTAACTCCGCAAGACTAATTTCTAATCCCACTGCAAGTTTCTTTAAAACAAATAAAGAAGGATTTATTCTGCCTGATTCTATACGAGCAATATTGGAATTTTCTATATAACAAGCTCTTGCAAATTCTGACATTGACAGTCCCTTTGACATCCTGAGTTTTCTCAGGTGTTTTCCAAATTGTTTTTGAAATCTCAAACGCTCTTCTCTTTCCCTTTCCCTTTCGGTCATTTTACAAGAAATGAACTGCAAGAAGGGATATTTTTAAAAAAAAGGCTCTATCGGATACGATAGAATGTAAAACTATTTTTATATTTGCATTCTATTTAAATAAAATAAATATCTTTATCTCTTAATAAATATAAATTATATAATTATGAAATATACTGTAAGTTACCTCTTTAAAGTACTGATGATTTTTGGGATTATTATTATCTCATGCCAAACAGGTTTTGCTCAAACACCAAGCTGGACAACCAGCAGCGATACTATTTCCACAACAGGCTATGTTAAAATGTCAGGATTAGTTACCGATACTACAACTGATTTTATGGGAATTGACAAGCACGGAAAACTGGTACCCTTAAAGGGTGGCAGTCAAGAAAGTATTATGTATCCCTTTGTTTTACCTCTTACTCCATGCGATAGTGCTCAGCCGGAATGGTACAGGCAGGGAATTTCAAATGGATATGAAGCATTGGTAACCAGGCACTGTACTTGGGTGGGCATAGGTGAAGGAGGTGTATCTAATTTACCTGATGCACCTTTCAGCGTATCGAGCAACACTAACACTATCCAGTTCTCGGTAGTAAATCCGACTTCGGTACAAGATATATTCACCATTGATAAAAACGGGAATACTTACGCTGCTGGGAAGGTGGGTATCGGAACAACTTCGCCCAATGCTCAACTTAATATAAAGATTCCCGCCTCACCAACCACTTCGGCACTTACCGTGACTAATTCTTCAGGTAGTAATATATTTAATATTGCCTCTAACGGAAATGTCCTTATTCAAACCACGAATAGTTTATATGCTCTTAATGTGGGGGGCACCATCTGGTCGACAGAGGTGAAGGTTTGTATATCGGGATGCGATTTTGTATTTGATAAAGATTATAAGCTGATGCCATTAAAGGAACTTGAGAATTATCTGAAATTGAACCATCATTTGCCCGGTATAGCATCGGCTAATGAAATGGAAAGCGGCGATGGGGTTGAGTTGGGTAAAATGAACAACAAGCTTTTGCAAAAGGTGGAGGAACTTACCTTGTACACTATTCAACTGGAAAAACGGCTCGATGATATGCAGGCTCAAATAACGAAACTTAAGGAAAGTAAATAACAGCTAAATCCTTTATTAAATATGAAAAAGTATATAGCTATTCTTTTTTTACTACCAGGCATGCTATTCCAGGATCGGGTTAACGCCCAATGCACCAATCCTCAAAGCCCCATGAATACCTATTGGCATTACCGCTACAGGTTAACACATTATTTTATGGATATGGGTATGGACTCCGGCAAAAGTATACCCGCCTATATCCGCAATGGGGGTACTAGTGATTCCGGATGCAATGAGTATATATGGTGGAGCGATCAGGGCAGGAATTTGGGATATTATATCAGTACCCTTGCTACAGAATATTATTTATTAAAAAAGAATGGACAAAATACCAATGAAACGGTTATGGAATTATTTTATGCCCTTCATGCGGTTTTCCGGTTAGACAGTTCTGCTATGACAGGATGGGTAAATGCTAGTAAAACGGTGAGCAATACCGTATGTCCTAATTATACGAGCTTGCCCATTACCTGGCCGGGCGACGGGTATATGATGCAGGATGATGTACCTGGTAACTTTTATGAAAAAGTCGATACTGCTCCTTTTATTGCCTCTACGCGTACAAATCCTTACTATCAAGGATATGGAGCCATCGGAAGTGGAGAAGTTGGACCCGTAACTGTTGTTTCATCGGCTTATAGTGGCGCAGGTAATAACTATGCCAATGTACACGGAACTAGCCAGGATAATTATTATGCCATATTGATGGGACTTTGTTTGTGTGAGCAACTACTTGGGGATAGCATATATAGTTTTTATAATTCGTTAGGTACTGTACATTTTGCTACGCAGTACACTGATTTGCGGAGTATAGCCATTGCTGAAGGCACAAGAATAATGAATTATATTATAGCTTGTGATTTCCAGCTTACTTATCCGGATGGTTCATCTATAGGGCTTGGCGGTGGGCAAGATTATGCATATTGTGCTCCCCTCGAGCAGATTGCCGACACATGGTTTGGGTTTTCAAATGCAACAGCTATAACATGTCCCGCGTTTAATAAACTAGTGTGGAATAATTATGACTTAGGTGAGCTTTCACTCCCTGCAAACCCACCTCCTTCCGCAAATATTGAAATGGGTTGCGAAATAGCTGCTATGAGTAATATGGGGGGTGCATATTCAAATGGTTGCCCCGGGGTTGATTCATTGCTTGAAAACATGGGTTATTATACTGAACTGGAACTTTCTGAATCGAATACGCTTCTTGGTGTAGCGCGCCTTGAGAATCCTTCGGAATATGACTCTATTTATTCACGCTATAGTAATATATATGGGGAAGACCAGCTTTTCCTGGCAGTATATCAGATACTTTATCCTAATACTACCAATTACAACTGGTTAAGTCTTTGCATCATGCAGGATATTATCAACAGTGCTCCCTACGATGGGCCTTTTCATCACGAGGATACCACCCAGGCTAACGCTGATTTTTCCGGCTGCGGCTGGGCCGCTCCCAACCGGTTTATCTGGGGGCCACCTTATCAAAGGGGAGGGCCGGGGTATTCGGGCAATTTCAATGGCTTAGATTATATGCTCTTTTTTAACTTATACACCATTATTTCAGAGATGGAATCGAATAACTCAACGTATATTCCGAGTTCTTGCATCCCCTACAACTATCCATCCGAACCACTATCATGTTTAGGAAACTATACCGTAAAGGGATACGATACCCTTCCTTATGCTATATGGAGCAACTATTGTAGTCCTATATATGTGAATCAGTTGAATGTTTCCGATACAGGTGGGCTTTGGCTAGTTGGAAGCGAACAGTCATTTATAGATTTAAAGCCTACATCGGGCAATATCATCATTAAGCATGGAGCTTTTTTTGATGCACTATGTTTTGGAACCTGCTGCCAGGCCCCTTACTACACCTATCAATCTGATTCGGGTGCTGTGCATGATAGAAGGCCTCAAAGGAATATCGATACCGGTTATAGGATGAGTAGCGAATTTGCTCCTAAACCTAACTACGACGCTCTTATCGCATATCCTAATCCCGTTACCATACAAACTGCTTTTCAGTTTGCAGTAAAAGAAACCACGCCGGTAACCATTTCCATTTTTAATATACAGGGGGATAAGGTGAAAGATGTCTTTGTGAATCAAACGTATAATCAGGGTAATTATGTACGAAACTTCAATGCTTCTGGTCTGGCGCCAGGGACGTATTTTGCTGTAATGCTAACAAAAGACAATAAGAAAGTAGTTAAAATAATAAAGAATTAAATTATTGATTATTAATATAATTTACTATATTCGCCATGGAAATAAAAAATTCTGTTCTTATGCGTTTACTTTGTAAACTACTTTTAATAAGTCTCTTTTTAGTTGCTTGTAAAAAATCAAATTCTCCCCCGAGTAGCCCAAGTAATCCGGTTAATTCAAACTATACTGTTCTTTTTAATTTTAGCGGTACTAATGGCGCAAATCCCTTTGGAGATTTAACCATTTCAGGAAATACTTTATATGGCATGACTTCGGCAGGAGGAACAAACGATGCAGGCTGTATATTTTCCATTAAGACGGATGGGAGTGGATACACAAACCTATTTAATTTTAATGGGACAAACGGTGAAACTCCAATGGGCTCATTAATACTTTGGGAAAATACCTTATATGGTATGACCTCTGCGGGAGGAATGGGATCAAACTATGATGGTTGTATTTTTTCTATTAATACAGATGGAAGCGGATATAGGGATTTATATAATTTTAACGGCGTAAATGGTGCAGAACCCTTCGGTTCATTAACTCTGTCTGTAGGAAAATTGTATGGAATGACAGAAAACGGAGGAAAATATGGTATTGGAATTATATTTTCTATTGATACGAATGGAACAGAGTATAAAGATTTGTTGGATTTTCATGATACAAATGGTATGTATCCTACAGGAAATTTAACTCTTTCAGGAAAAGTGCTGTATGGTATGACATCTGAAGGAGGAAAAAATCATTATGGACTTATTTTTTCAATTGACACGGATGGCACAAGATATAAAGACCTGCTTGATTTTAATGGTACAAACGGTGCAAACCCAAATGGTTCATTAAGCCTTTCAGAAGGTATCTTATATGGAATAACAAGTGGAGGAACACACGGTTCAGGCATTATATTTTCCATAGATACGAATGGTAGTGGGTATACAGGTTTATTTAATTATAGCGGCACCAATGGAGCAGGAAATGGTTCGTTAAAGCTTTCCGGAAATGTTTTATATGGGATAGCAGGATCAGGCGGTAACAGTAATATTTTCTCCATCAATACCGATGGCAGCGGATATAAAACTTTATATAATATAATTCAAACAGATGTTTATCCCAATGGTTCATTATTATTTTCAAATAACGTTTTATATGGAATGGCAGGATTTCCTATGAATAATTCTATTAATGCTTACGGATATATTTTTAGTTATAAGTTGTAGTATTGTTCCCATCTATGGTAACACTCCTCTGCTTCTCATTATTTCTTCCGCTTCTTCCCGGGTAACTTACATATCGTATCCTGGCTATAAGAGGTATATTGTTCGCACGGTATCTAAAACAGAATGGCCTAACAAAAATTCAGTATTCTCCCCAAAAGTCAATGACTGTTTTTGCGTGGCATTTTCCACCCATTTGTATTGACTTTTTAATTGCAACACTATGCACTTTTAGTGTTGCATATGTAAGTTATTATATATCAGATAATAACGGAAAAAACGTATTCCCTAATACCGCGAAAAGTGTTGCAATTAGCATCGGTTGAAAATCACACCAAAAATTTTTGTTCCGTCAGGTCTTCATTCTTTATGGCGTTCTTCAGTTCAAAATGCCCAATGCGGGTTCGCACCAGCGAATCGAGATAGGCAGCGCTGCTAAGGGCTGTGCCATAGTCGCGGGCCAGGGCGCGTATATAAGTGCCTTTTTCGCAAACTACCTTAAAACTAACGTGGGTATCGTCGATGCGCTTTACGTCGAACGATTCGATATTAAGAAGGCGTGGCAACATTTTTATCTCTTCACCCTGGCGGGCCGACAGATAGGCCCGTTTTCCTTTTACTCGTATAGCCGAATGGGCAGGAGGTATTTGGATTATTTCGCCAATAAATTGCTTGGTAGCCTCTTGTAGCATTTCATCTGTTATATGTTCGGTAGGAAATGTTTCGGTTACATCTGTTTCCCTGTCATACGAAGGACGAAAGCCGCCTAACGCGAAGACTCCCTCGTACTCTTTTTTCAAGTCCTGAAACTCGTCTATTCTTTTGGTGTAAGGTCCCCAGCAAATAATTAATAGCCCGCTGGCAAGCGGGTCCAACGTGCCTGCATGGCCTACTTTAAACTTGTGCCCATACTTTTTCCGCAATACCCAACGCACCCTGGCCACCACATCGAACGAGGTCCAATTGTAAGGCTTATCGAACAGTAGATAGCCTCCTATACTTAAATCCATTTCCTTGAAATCCATAATAAAGGCACGAATATAGATACAGTATGAACCGGTTAATCAGAAAATCCGTAATTTAGTATTCCCGTGCATTAATAATCCGTTAAAAATTTGTTATGAAAAAGAACAATTTTATTGCCTTGTTTGTAGTATTTATCGTGGCATTATCGTTATCTGTAAAGGCCCAAAAAGTAGATACTTTTAATATAGTAACTAACCGGGATACCATGACTTCACCGCCATTGGCTTATTATGGAGGGGGCGTTTTTCCGGCCGATACGGTTTCTTACCGTAAAGTGTATCTCAACTTTACCCTCGGTTGCGGCGGACATTGCAGCGCGTGGGATTATACCGTTGATATTTATTTGATTGGCAAAACCATCCAGAAGGATTCTTCATTTGCTGAACATCCCACATTCACGGTAAATGGAAACCAGCTCGATTCGGTGAAGGTAAGTAAGCAGGCAACCTACACAACCTATTTTGATACTAATACCCATCTTACAGATTCTACTGCCAACTCAGCATACTCCATTGTGCTATATCAAAATTGTGCAAAGCCAACTACACCTACCGGTACGATACATTGTTGGGTAGCCGGATATTATAATCGTTATTTCAATAGCAAGGGAAATATAATAGATTCTATTTTTGTTAAGCCTGATACCTCTATGCATCTAGGCTTCTGTCCCTACTATGCGGTATCTTATTCGCGACCTTCTTATGAGATAGCTCGGATGATAACTCCCTATGGAGGTTATTATGCCGGCTCTTGGACAAACCCTTATCGCTTTGATGTTACTGACTTCTCTTCCCTGCTGCACGATTCTGTAGAGATCGAAGTTTTTTACAGCGGCTGGACAAGCCAGTTTACTGCCCAATGCAGTTTTGAAGTAATAACTGGTATACCCGATCATGATCCATACAAGGTGTTACACCTGTGGTCAGGTACATTCCCATATGGAAGTAATGGAAACCCGATATCCAATTACCTTCCTACCACCACTATTAAAATAGATACGGGCGCCTATGCCACCCGCTTGCGTATCATTCAAACTGGGCATGGGGAAGATGGCAATAACTGCACCGAATTTTGTTCCAATTACCAGTATGTATTTGTGGACAATGTACAACGCTATGGTACATTTGTGTGGCGCGAGGATTGTGGGCTGAATGCACTCTGGCATCAAAGTGGAACCTGGTTGTATGACCGGGCTAACTGGTGTCCCGGCGACTTGGTAAACCCTTATCTCGATGACCTTACCCCGTATGTACAACGTGGAAAAGCCAGCACACTTCAAATTACCATGGATCCATATACCACTCCTAACGGCGGAAGCGTTTATATATTTGGTACTACGCTGGTATATTATGGCAAGCCCAACTTTAACCTCGATGCAGCCGTGGAAGATATTATTGCGCCTAATATGTACGCTCCTTACAGCCGGATAAACCCTGTATGCGGAAGCCCGCAGGTGGTTATTCGCAATACTGGAGCCACCACGCTCACCAGTCTTACATTTAATTATGGCGAAGTGGGTGGTATGCATAGTACGTATACCTGGAATGGCAATTTGCCCTTTGATGACACTACCCTCGTATATCTGCCGCCTGTAAATTTGAAAACTGCTTCAACCAATAAGTTTGAGGTAACTATAAGTAAACCCAATGGTGGTACTGACCAATATGCCAATAACAACTATATGCAAGTACCCTATGACACAGTACCTACTTATCCTCCTACTTTTGTCATTAAATTAAGGACAAACCTGGTAGCATGGCAATATTCCTATTTTATAGAGAACGGGGATGACTCCATAATTGATACCAAATCAGTATTTAATAACTCAACTAATTATTACGATACCCTGCACCTCGCTCCCGGCTGCTACCATTTTGAACTTGATGCTACCGGCGAACAAGGGTTATCGTTCTGGGCAAGCCCTAATAATGGCAATGGAACCCTTGCCTTTACATATGCTTCAAATGGAAGGGTATTTAATAACTTTCAAACAGATTTTGGTACTTCAGTAATCCAAAACTTTGATGTGGGTACTGTTACCGCTGCCGGAACAATGGAATATGCAATTGACTATAGGGTCTACCCTAATCCTGCCAAAAATGAAATTACGCTTGCAGGATTAGATGCATCTATGAAAGATAAAACTGTTCGCATATATTCTGCAATGGGTACACTGGTATATGAGGGCACCGTAAAAGGTGGAATTGACAAGTATGATTTGAATATTGTAGGCTTTGCTTCCGGTTTATATTGTGTGGTTATTTCAAATACCGACGGCCAGGTGGTGAGAAAAGTCATGGTATCAAAATAGAATGGTCATAGTTTCAACATAGAGGTGGTTGTAGTATTGTCTGAAAATAATTATCAAACGGATATATTTAAAGGCAATTACCGTCAAGAATCATGTAATGATTTTAATGTTGAAACAACTTATCAGAAAACCAAAGTGTGTGGAATTTTTTATGTTGTCCTTGGTATAGGAGGATTAACATTTTCTATATTGGCATTATGGTATAATATGGAAGCAACAATACCCACATATGGCACCATTATGACTGCGGTATTAGTGGGTACCATATCTCAGTTCATGTTAGTATATGGATATAGTAGTATAAGGCGTAATATGTGACTTTGAATTACTTAAAGTGCAGAATGGCAGTAGAATATCCAATAACTCAAAATAGCCTATCTTTGCGCAAATTTTCAACATGACAAAACGCCACGATTTTTTATTATACCGAAGAAAAGGATATCCACTTTGTTCGGCCTATTGAAATCATAAAGGAACATCCCGAAGTAAGAAACTTAATCGGTAAAAATCCGGGGACATTTATTGCCGTAACGGGCCTTGTGTTGTTGCAGTTTGGTATTGCATACATGGTGAGGGTTCTACCATGGTGGGGCGCGTTAATAGTGGCTTATTTAGCAGGGGCTTTTATAGTGCATGCCTTATTTGTAATGGTGCATGAATGTGCGCATAACCTCATTTTTAAGCATAAATATTTAAACACACTGGCCGGTATTTTTGCCAATTCGGCTATGTTCTTCCCAAGTTCAGTTTCGTTTCAGCGCTATCATCTAAAGCATCATGCGCACCAGGGCATTCACGAGCTTGATGCTGACCTTCCATCGCACAAAGAGGCCAAAGTAGCCAACAACACCATATTAGGTAAAGCCCTCTGGTTGCTCTTTTATCCTATTGTTCAAACACTCCGTATTCCCCGCATGCAAGAGGTAAAGCACTTAGATAGATGGGTGCTCTTAAACTTTATAATAGTTCTGGGTGCCGATGTTGCAGTTTGGTTTTTATTTGGACCCATATCATTCGTATATATCTGTGCCTCGTTGTTCTTTTCCGTAGGCTTACATCCACTGGGAGCCCGCTGGGTACAAGAACATTTTCTTACCACTAACGAAGTTCAGGAAACACATAGCTATTATGGCCCACTCAACATTGTAGCATTTAATGTAGGGTATCATAATGAACATCACGATTTCCCATCCATACCCTGGAACAAACTGCCAAAGGTTAAGAAGGCCGGCGAAAAATGGTATAACGGCATAGCATCGCACAATTCCTGGACGGCACTTTGGCTACGTTTTCTGTTTGATAAAAATATTTCCGTGTATTCACGGATGCTGCGGAAAAGACCTGAAAAGAAAGCGAAAAGCTCATAAGTTTTATAAACTGTATATCTTTACAGACTTTAGGAACTTTATAAATTTTATAAACGGTTGAATAGAATAGGCATACTGGGCGCAGGAAGCTGGGCTACTGCATTGGTTAAAATAATTTCTAATAATGCCAGCCATATTAACTGGTGGGCAAGAAAGCAGGAAACTATTGACCATATTAAAAAGTACAGGCATAATCCAAACTATTTAAGTGATATTGAATTGCCTGTTGAAAGAATAACGCTCTATGCTAATTTAAAGGAGGCTATTGCTAATTCCGACATTTTATTAATAGCAGTTCCTTCGGCATTTATGAGCGAATCGTTTAAAGGATTATCCAAAGACGATTTCAAAAACAAAATGATATTCTCACTCATCAAAGGCACTTTGCCGGATAAGAAAATAATGGTGAGCGAATATTTCCATAAACATTTTGATGTGCCTTTGGATTCTTTTGGGATGATAGCCGGGCCTTGCCATGCAGAAGAAGTAGCACTGGAAAAACTTTCCTATCTAACTGTTGCCTGTTCCGACCAGGAAGCAGCCGGAAAAATGGCTTCTCTGTTGAATTGCCGCTATGTTAAGGCTACCACGTCAAAAGATATGCAGGGCATAGAATGTACAGCAGCGTTGAAAAACATTTATGCGGTTGCAAGCGGTATATGCCATGGACTTGGAGGATATGGAGATAATTTTCAGGCGGTGCTCGTAACTAATGCCATACAGGAAATAGGCCGCTTTATTAACAAGGCTTATCCTATGTTGCGCGATACCAATTTGTCAGCTTATTTAGGTGATCTGTTAGTAACGGCGTATTCTCAGTTCAGCCGCAACCGTATGTTGGGTAGTATGGTTGGCAAAGGCTATTCGGTAAAATATGCACAAATGGAAATGAACATGGTGGCTGAAGGTTATTATGCAGTGAAAACTATTTATACACTCAACCAGGAATATAAAGTGGAGATGCCTATATGCGATGCCGTTTACCGTATTCTCTACGAAAAAATATCACCTTCGGTTGAAATAAGACTGCTTACTGAAAAACTTGCTTAATAAACTGAGCGCTTAAAGAATATGGAAACTCTTAGCCAATGCCCCGTTTGTCAGTCTGCTTCACTAAATGCTTTTATAGCGTGTAAAGATTATACCGTAAGTAAAGATACATTCCATATTGTGCAATGTGCTTCATGCGGATTTCGTTTCACCAATCCCCGCCCTGAAGAAGCCGAAGCGGGGAAGTATTATCAAAGCGAAGACTATATATCTCATTCTGATACACGCAAAGGACTTATCAATAACCTGTATCACTATGCCCGTAAGTTTACCTTAAAGAAAAAACTGAAGTTAGTCACCTCGGTAAGCAGCAAACAAAAGGGCAGTTTACTTGACTTAGGCTGCGGAACGGGGGCTTTTCTGAATACCTGTAAAGAAAGTGGCTGGCAGGTACAGGGGATAGAGCCCTCTGCTGATGCCCGCGAATTTGCGCAGAAGACATATGGACTTACGCTAAACGATGTCAATGCCTGGGAAAAGATTACCGGCAATTCGTTGGATGTAGTTACCGCCTGGCATGTGCTGGAACATGTATACAAACTGGAAGATGAAATACTACAGGTGAAAAGAGCTTTGAAAAGGGATGGCACTTTTGTGGTGGCATTACCTAATTGCAGTTCTGCCGATGCACAGTTTTATGGTCAGTATTGGGCAGCTTACGATGTGCCCCGCCACATCTGGCACTTTACGCCTGCCGATGTAAAACGTTTTTTTGAAAAGCAGGGATTCACCTTGCAATCAGTATTACCCATGCCCTGGGATGCTTACTATATCTGCATGCTAAGCGAAAAGTATAAAATGGGGAGTGTCAATTATGGCAGGGCATTGGTACACGGTTGGGCATCGAACATGAATGCCAAAAAGAATGGCAACACCTGGAGCAGCCAGATATATATATTAAAGCCGGTTAAATAAGCCCGCTTATTTATATTTCTCGTTATAGTCTTTTATGGACTCTTCTATGATGAGTTTGGCAATTTCAGGTCCCTGAAAATCCTGTACCATCACTATTTTATGTTCCAGCTTTTTATATTCTTCAAAGAAATTTCGCAATTCGTTTATCAGGTGAGCAGGCAAATTGGCCACGTCGTTAATGTAGTTAACGCTAATGTCATTTTCTGCAACCGCAATTATTTTATCATCGGCTTCGCCGCCATCCACCATGCGCATAACGCCTATCACCTTGGCTTCTACCAGGCACAAAGGCACTACATCAATCTGCGATAGTACAACAATATCCAGGGGGTCATGGTCTTTGCCGAGGGTTCTGGGGATAAACCCGTAATTGGCAGGATAAAACATGGCCGAATATAATACCCTGTCCAATCGTAATAGGCCCGATTCCTTATCCAGTTCATACTTGGAATTGGTTCCTTTCGAAATTTCAATAATGGAATTTACTATATGCGGACTTTCCTTTCCGGTAGGCACTCCATGCCAGGGATGATTGCTCATAATTTTGAATTCATGTTTTATTTAAGTAGGAGTCATCAGCCAGGTTGGCATTTCCATCGCCTCTTATGCATCAAAGATAATTAAAACTTTATTTAATGATTCCTATCCTCCTTTTGCGTAATTTTGTACCATAAAACTACCTATGCCATTAACCATTGGTATTACAGATTGTAAAAAATGGTCCAACTATGAACAGTGGATCAAAAATAGTGGTGAAGATGTTGCGGTGGTTCTGCTAAAAGCCGGAGAAGGCGAAACAAGTTTTGTGAGTCATTGCGACGGCATTATTCTTTCCGGTGGCGAAGATGTACATCCTGAGTTGTATGCCAAACCGGACTATATAACAGAATACAATCTTACAGATATAAACCTAGAAAGAGACAGGTTTGAACTAGCTGCATTGAAAGAAGCCGAAGAATGTAAAATACCCGTGCTGGGAATATGCAGAGGTTTGCAGATAGCGAATGTTTACCATAAAGGTACCTTGATTCCCGATATGGCGCAAAGTGGTAAGCAGGGCCATTCCGATGGTTCTAAAAATGATGCCACACATGGGGTTGAATTAACAGAAGATAGCAGGCTTCATCAAATTATTGGCATAGGAAAAGGTCAAGTAAATTCACACCATCACCAGGCAGCAGATGTAATTGGGAAAGGACTTGTTGCAACCGCTTTTTCCGATGATGGAGTAGTGGAGGCCATAGAGAAAGTAAAAAAGCATGACGATGAATTTTTTCTCTTGGTTCAGTGGCACCCCGAACGGATGGATACCAGTAACCTCTTCTCAGGAAAATTGCGGGATGCCTTTCTGAAAGCCTGCGAAGACTATAATAAATATTCAGGACTCAATCAATCTATAAGTACCACATCATCAATCTAACATACATGAAAGCCAGGACACCAAAAGAAAGTTATAGCATATCTACCCAAATAGTTCTCCCTAACGATACCAACGTGCTTGGCAACCTGATGGGGGGGCGACTTTTACACTGGATGGATATTGCCGCTGCCATATCGGCACACAGGCATTGCAGTCGGGTGGTTGTTACCGCATCGGTAAACCACGTATCGTTTGAAAGGGCTATTAAATTGGGTGATTATGTAACTATTGAAGCCAAAGTTTCACGGGCATTCAATACGTCTATGGAAGTATTTATAGATGTATATGTAGAAGAGAGCAATACCGGAAAGAAAGTAAAATCAAACGATGCTACCTATGTGTTTGTAGCGGTTGACCAACTTGGCAGGCCGATTGAAATACCCCAGCTCACTCCGGAAACAGCCGAAGAGAAAGAGCGTTATGTAACTGCCCTTAGAAGAAAACAATTAAGTTTGCTCTTATCCGGAAAATTGAAGCCACATGAGGCTCCGGAACTGAGAGAATTATTTCTTGAAAAAGATAAATAATGGCACTGAAGATATATACCAAAACCGGCGACAAAGGCCAGACAGGGCTTTTGGGCGGTACACGTGTGCCCAAGCATCATATACGTATTGAAGCCTATGGCACAGTGGATGAATTGAATTCATGGATTGGTTTGTTACGTGACTCTATCTCCCTCGAAAAGCCAATAGCTAATGGCCAACAACTAATAGCTATTTTAATAGAAACCCAGGACAGGCTTTTTACCATTGGTTCCTCACTGGCTTCCGACCCGGAGAAATCAAAAGTTAAAATACCTCATCTCACCGAAGATGATATCATCCTTTTTGAAAAAGAAATGGATGCTATGGATGCCGTTTTGCCGCCCATGAAAAACTTTGTGCTTCCCGGCGGACATAAGCTTGTATCGGAATGCCATATTGTCCGCTGTGTATGCCGCAGGGCGGAAAGAAGAGTCAATCATTTGGCTGAAACAGAACCCGTGGATGATTTGGTAATAAAATACCTGAACCGCCTTTCTGATTACCTGTTCATGCTCTCGCGTAAGTTGGCCCATGATCTGAATGCCGCTGAAACCCCTTGGAAACCGAGGATGTAATGAAGTGTAAACTTTCATTATATATTGGTTCTATTTTATATTTAATAGCTCATAGCTATTGTAATGCGCAACAGCTATATTCCATTCCCCAACAAACTATACAACCGGCTAAGATATTAGGCCCTCTTCAGTCACAATTTGGTTCATATGAAGGTAATAACCTTTCGGAATCTTTAACGCTGGATGTGGGAGATTTTCAAATGAGTAGTCTTGTAACCTGTCAGGAATATAAAGAATATTTGCAGGTCATTAAAAGAGATTCATCACGTAGGTTTTATCTCTCGCAATTGCCCGATTCTACTATGTGCTTGCCTGATGTATATAGTAAATACATAGCAGGCAACCAATATGATGAGTATCCTATTATGGCAATAAGCTGGGATGCCGCTATGAATTATTGCAGATGGAAAACTATGGAGAACAATAAAGACAGTATAAAATATATCTATAGAATCCCTTCTCTTTTTGAATGGCTCGCTGCATATAGTTATTTGAATAATACTTCTGTGAAAAACGATCTCAGCAAGAATTATTCTGATTGGCTGCTTAATCCGATTGACGGATTTATTCCTGACAAAAGTTATGGTGGAAGCTATAAGTATCTTTCCAATAAAAACGAACCAAATGTTCTAAAGAGAAAAATGGTAATCGGAGATTCTTATTTATATAAACTGGGAACGTTATATGACTATTTGACAATTTCCTATTTCTCTTTTGAAGGAAGCAGGCAAGTCGGTTTTAGATATACAAAAAGGAAAATCGAACGGAAAAAGGGTAATGAACAAAGTGACGACTTATTAATTTTAAAAGACTGGGGACTAAAGTAATGTTACATAACAAAACATATTGCTTTAAAAATGTAAAACTCCAACTCGTATCTTGGATGATGTTATGGACATCTTCATTGCTTTTGGCCCAATCCGATTCCGCTTTTTATAAAAATGATGTATTTAATTGCAAATATCACCTTACAGCAGGAATGCTCAATGGACATTATGTATCTTACTATAATAATGGAGTAAAAAAGTCAGAAGGCAATTTCCAATACAATACACGGATCGGCGAATGGAGCGTTTGGGATTCAACCGGGAAGCTAAGAACCAAGCGCATGTATACTAACCCGTATGATTATAAACGAGTATACCCTGAAACTTCTACAGAGGGGCCTGTTCCATTACTAAGTAGCCCTATTTATAAATTACATCGGGATAGCAGCGGCGCATGGAAGCGATTTCAACTGGAGTATATTATGTTAAAATACAAGCAAAGAGATTTTAAATGGTTTTATACAAGTCAAACTCAATTATTTTTTGATTATAATAGTCTTTATACTATTCTATGCGAAGCAGTTATGAAAAATAATGTATCTGTATATGGCCGTGGCGGTAAAGATGAGGATTATGTAGATGAGAAACTTGATATTGCAAGCATTGATACCTCAAAAGTAAAACTGGTAGGGTTCAGGATAAAATCAGATTGGCATTTTGACGATAAAAGATTGGAAGGCGATCCCCGAGTTTTATGGATAACGGTGCTTGTAACCAATAAAAATGACTCGAAAGACACGACCGATTTATTTACTGTATATTATCCTAATCTGCAAAAAATGTTTGTCAGGGAGAAAATTCTGAATACCATGGCATCACCTTATATTCAAAACCTGGACGATGTTTTCTTCTTCTCTTCGTTTGGCTTTGAAAAGTACAGTAAAAAGCTTCGGATAGATAGCCGGTTACAATACACCTATACACCCGGGAATAAAGTTTCCAACGGACTATTGGATGAGGTAGAAACGGAGCATAATTTGTGGATATACTTCAATAAATAAGCTAACGATAGGCAACCAGAGCCCTAAAAATGGCTTATTTTTTATTAAAATGCCTCTGTTTTCACTAAAACCATATATTTGCAGCCTTTAACTAAAAAAACATGAGCGCTTTAGAAGCAATACGTAAACGGGCAAAATTATTGGTAATCATTATCGGTGCATCCTTGCTGATATTTGTGTTGGAAGATGCACTTACCTCCGGTAAGTTCTTCTTTGGCGGCGGCGATAATATAATAGCAGAGGTGAATGGTAAAAAGATAGACTATACCAAGTTCAGGCCTATTGCCGAAAATGCCGTTGCAAAACAAAAGGCTAGCATGGGTGCCGAAGCTTTAAGGGATTCAGACGAAACCGCCATTATCCAGAATGCTTTCCGCGACATGGTTTCTCAAATGATATTAGACCCTCAATGCGCAAAACTGGGTATCAATGTGCCTGATAGCGAATTATCTAATTTAATGATTGGTTCCAATCCGGCTCCTGAAGTGTATAGGCTTTTCAGTGATGGGAAAGGACGCATTGCAAAACAATTCCAGGACCCGAGGACTGGCGGTCTTAATATGGCCACGGTTATAAGGTATGTTAAACAAATGAATGAACAGGATTTGGCAAGATGGGAAATGATAGAAGACAGGGTAAGAACCCAAACCTTGCAATCGAAATACTTCTTTTTACTTGTTAACGGGTATTTTGTGCCCGATGCAATGGCTAAACTCGACAACGATGATGCCAGCAAAACCTACAATATCAGCTATGTGCTGAAACGCTACACCGATATGCCTGATAACAGTGTTACAGTGACCGACCAGGACATTCAGGATTATTATAACAATCATACTTACCAATATAATAGACAACAAGAATCGCGCAAGGTAGATTATGTAACCTTTACCGTAAATCCTACCGATAGTGATATGATAAGTATTCAACGTGACGTTGATACGATGTACAGCAATTTCAAGCGCTTGAAATCGAATGAAGATTCAAGTTTCATAGTAGCTACCGATGCACAAGTATTCGATTACCGTTATCATAAGTCATCGGAATTACCTGTTTCGATAGATTCAGTAATGATGCATTCTGAAATAGGAACCGTATACGGACCCTATAAAGAAGACGGTAAATATAAAATGGCGAAACTATTGGATGTGGCGGACCTTCCGGATTCCATAAAGTACAGCCAAATATACATTCCGGCTCCGAGCGGAGATTTGGATAAAGTGAAGCCTTTTGCCGATAGTATTAAATCTATTGCTAACAAGGACAACTTTGCTGAACTAGCCAAAACCAATTCGAAAGACCAGGAATCAGCGGAAAAAGGCGGCGATATGGGATGGATTACCCGTGCCCAACTTGGCAATCCCGACCTGGAACATAAACTGTTTTTTGGCGAAACAGGAAATGTAATTGAGCTACCTGTTCAAAGCGGTTACTTCATTCTGTGTGTTACCGACGAAACTAAACGTATCAAAACCTATAAAATAGGTATTGCTATGAAGAATATCCAACCGAGCAACGCTACCCAACAAAAGGTATATGCTGAAGCAAGTGACTTTGAAGGTAAAAATCATACCTCCGACGCATTTGAAAAAGCGACTGCCCAAATGAATCGTCGTGTAGTGGATATCGGCGAAAACGATAATACGGTTGAAGGTATACCATCAGCTAAAGAATTTGTAAGATGGGCCTACGATAGGAAAGATGGAGATGTTTCGGATGTAATAAGTGCGGGCGATAATAAATATGTTGTTGCACACTTGATACATGTAATTAAAAAAGGCGCTATTCCGCTGGAGCAGTTGAAGGATGAAGTAAAAGCAAAAGTAATAGAAGATAAAAAAGCTGAAAAGATGACGGCCGATATGAAGGCAGCTCTTTCCGGCGGCTTAGCTTCAGTAGCTCAAAAAGTAGGAGGCAGTGTGGCAACCGCACAAGGTCTTACATTTAATTCGAATAACATACCGACTTTAGGCAAGGAAGATGCCGTTATAGGAACCATGAGCGCCCTCAATAACGGTGCCGTTTCACAACCTGTACAAGGTGCCTTGGGAGTATATGTAATTAAAGTAGACAGCACTTATTACACAGATAAATCAGATTATCATATAGCTCAAATGCGAGAAGAAGAGGCTATGAAAAGCAGTATTCCGAGTGAAGCGTATGACGCACTTATGAAGAAGGCTGACTTTGTTAGCCACTTCGGCAGGTATTACTAATAAACGTTAGTAAGCGGAAAATTTCTTAGTATTGCTATGGTAATACGAACAGATTTATCTGCAAATTTTTAAAATAGTTCCAATGGAAATGAAATATAACACGGCCCAGCCACACCTGATTATTTCGGAATATGGCAGGCACGTGCAAGACATGGCTCTTCACTTGCTCACCATAAAAGACAGGAAAGAGCGCACCAGGGCAACCGAAGCGGTTATTCAAACGATGACCCAGGTGCATCCTTATTCGAAAGATAGTGAGGAATTACGACGCAAATTGTGGGATCACCTGCATGTAATTACCGGTTTTAAGCTGGAGGTAGACAGCCCTTATGAAAAACCTACGCCAGAATCTTTCAAGGCAAAGCCCGAAAGGCTTAAATATCCCAGCATCAATATTCGCCATAAGCATTATGGCAAGATAGCGGATGAAATGATAAAGAAAGCGGCTGACATGGAGGATAACCAGGAAAGAGATGTCCTTATCGCCACCATTGCTGCACTTATGAAAAGGAGCTTTATGACCTGGAATAAATGCACGGTTGACGATAATACTATCATCAAGGATTTAAGAGAAATATCAAAGGGCAAGCTGATACTGAAGGATGTCTCATCCCTGGCCCATGTGCATGTTCAGTTGAACGTTAATCCTAATATGAACAAACAGCGGGGCAAGTTCAATAATAACAATAAGCAAAAGAACCGTAAGAAAAATAAAAACAAGAACAGGAATGGCGGTTTTTGAGATAACAGGCGGTAAGCGCCTGAAAGGAGAAATTACTCCACAGGGCGCTAAAAATGAGGCTTTACAGATTATTTCCGCTGTATTGCTTACTTCAGGAAAAGTAACCATCCATAATATTCCTGATATTATCGATGTAAACAACCTGATTGCTCTTTTAAAGGATTTGGGCGTTAAGGTTGAGAAACTATCTGCTGATTCCTATTCCTTCCAGGCTGATGAAATTGATTTGAAAGTATTGGCCTCTGAGGCTTTCCAAAAAAAGAGTTCTTCACTTCGGGGTTCCATCATGATGGTAGGTCCCTTGCTTTCGCGTTTTGGCAAAGCATACATTAGCCGCCCCGGTGGTGATAAAATTGGCAGAAGAAGGCTTGATACACACTTTATAGGTTTTGAAAAATTAGGAGCCAAATTCGGATATGAAGAAGATACCAACCTCTTCCATGTACATGCTGATAAGGGGTTAAAAGGTACCTATATGCTGCTCGACGAGGCCTCCGTTACAGGAACTGCCAACATTGCTATGGCAGCAACCATGGCAAAAGGAAGAACTACTATTTATAATGCAGCTTGCGAACCTTACCTGCAACAGCTTTGCAAAATGCTTAATCGCATGGGTGCCCAAATCACAGGCATCGGTTCAAACTTATTGCATATTGACGGGGTGGAAAGTCTCACCGGTTGCACACACACTATCCTTCCCGACATGATTGAAATAGGCAGTTTTATTGGCCTGGCTGCGATGACTCAATCAGACATCACCATTAAAAATGTAGCATACGATGAGTTAGGGATTATACCCAATGTATTCCAACGGTTGGGTATTCATTTAAAAAGGAAAGACGATGACATCCATGTTCCCACCCAGGAACATTATGAGATAGATACCTTTCTGGATGGTTCCATATTAACTATTGCAGATGCCATTTGGCCCGGGCTTACACCTGACTTATTAAGTGTTTGCCTCGTGGTGGCTACACAAGCAAAAGGCAGTGTGCTTATCCACCAGAAAATGTTTGAGAGCCGCTTATTCTTTGTAGATAAACTGATTGATATGGGCGCCCAGATTATCCTCTGCGATCCCCACCGTGCGACGGTTATTGGTATGAACCATGAACATAAATTAAAAGGTATTTCCATGACCTCGCCCGATATA
Source organism: Bacteroidota bacterium (assembly GCA_013288205.1). Classification (GTDB taxonomy): domain Bacteria; phylum Bacteroidota; class Bacteroidia; order JABEUT01; family JABEUT01; genus JABEUT01. The sequence continues at coordinate 24,569 of JABDCH010000003.1, forward strand.
CGGGCAGGGGTAGCGCTTTTGATTGCAGCCCTTTCGGCACAAGGCAAAAGCACCATTCATAATATTGAACAAATTGACCGGGGCTACCAGAACATTGATACCCGTTTGCGTAGCCTTGGCGCTGAAATTGTAAGAAAATAACTTATATTTGCTTTTCAAAACAAATTAACATGAAACGTATTAACCTCGTATTATTAGGACTTGTACTTGCCCTTGGCTTGGTTGCATTTACTAAGATTGAATCTTCACAACAACCTTCGGGAAACGTAGTCGGTATCAATATTGGTAATGTTGCCCCTGATTTGAAGTTTAACAATCCTGCCGGCCAACAATTAGACCTTTATTCTAACCGTGGATATTATGTGCTGGTAGATTTTTGGGCATCGTGGTGCGGACCATGCAGGGGAGAAAATCCGAACGTGGTTGCTACCTATAAAAAATATAGTGCTATGAAGTTTAAAGGCGCTAAAGGCTTTAAAATATTCAGCGTATCGCTCGACCAAAATCCTGCCGCATGGAAGGCAGCTATTCAACAAGATGGATTAGTATGGCCCGACCATGTTAGCGATTTGAAGGGATGGGGTTCCGATGCTGCACACCTGTATGATGTGGAATCTATACCCACTAATTTCCTGCTCGACCCTAATGGCGTAATCATCGCTCACGGATTACGTGGCGAAGCTTTAGGCAGCGAGCTTTCTACATTGGTTAAGTAAAAATTATTGGCACCCCTGTTCTTATTTCATCCTCATAAAGGCAATGAGGTCGGTAACCGGCATTTGTGGTAGCTTACCTTTCATTCTTTCTACAATCTGTCCACGGTGGTATGTGCTGTGATTGAACATGTGCGATAGAATTTGGGCTGACGTATTCGTAAATTTTTGGCCTTTGGTATTCTTATACTCTATGTCTTTTTTTAATGAATCATCCGTAAGTTGAGTTATAAAAGGAGAAAGTATCTTGTTGTTCACTGTATACATTTCCTTGCATTGATCCAATGTTTTTTTTGCCCATACCGGCGGGTCTGTAATGCCTGCAATGCGCGAATACCAAACCATTTGAACCAGCAGCACGTGTGCCATTATGTCCAGTGATTTTTCGTCCGTTTCTTGTAATTGAGTAAGGGCATCTAATATTTGCCCATTAGCCCACTTTTCATATTCGAATAAGGTTGTTATGTGTTTTTTCATATTATATATGTGGAATTACAAACTTATGAAAAAGAATAAATAGTTTAAAAGGTAAGCCTTAACAACTATCTTTGCTATGGATGGAACCTAATATCAACGACATAAAACAAGGAGACCGGAAGGCGCTTGCAAGGGCCATAACCGTGGTAGAAAATGAGATACCGGGTTATGAGCAGATTTTATTGGGACTTAAGCAAGAGAAATATGTTCCTGTAATTGGTATCACTGGCCCTCCGGGTGCCGGAAAAAGTACCCTTGTCAATAGTCTTATTCATGTTTTGTTAAAAAAATCGGCGCAAAATATTGGTGTTATAAGTGTCGACCCAAGTTCTCCTTTGCATAATGGGGCAATTCTGGGTGACCGTCTTCGCATGAACGAGCATTTTAATAATCAGCAGGTATTTATCCGTTCATTAGCTACACGAGGCGCATTGGGTGGCTTATCTGCCAAAGCTATCGAAGTTACCGAACTGATGCGTAGTGCAGGGTTCGATTATGTATTAGTTGAAACGGCAGGGGTGGGTCAGTCGGAAGTAGAAATTGCGGCGTTAGCCGATATAACCCTGCTTGTGCTAACCCCCGAAGCAGGTGATGAAATACAAGCCATGAAATCGGGCATTATGGAAATAGCCGACATTTTTGTAGTGAATAAGGCCGATAGGGAAGGGGCCGATGAGTTTTCCAAGAATCTTTATCAGACAATGCCATTTAAGGGTGGGAAAAATTCAGATATTGAAGTTATCAAGACAATCGCATCGCAACATGAGGGTGTAGATAAATTAATTGAGGTTATAAATAGACACTTACAACATAAACCGGTTTCTGCCCAAACTGAATTATGGGCCGAGAAGGCTTACCGTCTTATTCTTAAAAGAAGAATGCAAGACGTTAGCAAAGAGAAACTGAAACAGCAAATAGAAGAAGAACTAAAAAAGGATACAAGTTTTAATATATATGGCTTTAGCAGTAGATATTGATACAAAGAAGGAAATTATCATAAAGAATATTTCCCGCTACATTACCTTAAATGATGAAGAGCGTGAATATTTTGAAAGTATTCTGCATTACCGCAAACTTGCCAAGGGAAAGGTCCTTTTACATTATGGCGAAATAGCCCAAAGCCAATATTTTGTTATCAGTGGATGCCTGCGCAATTATTCCATGGACGAAGATGGCAAGGAACACATTATTACGTTTGCTATTGCCGATTGGTGGATTTCGGATTTGTACAGCTATATAACCGAAACTCCTGCCGAACAGATTCTGGATGCGCTCATCCCAACAGAAGTTTTTGAAATATGTAAAAAAGATATGGAAGAGGTATATGTTCGTATTCCTAAATTCGAACGGTTCTTCCGGATATTATTCCAGAACTCCATGGTAAACCAGATGCGTCGCATACGCCAGGTTATGTCGGTTCCGGCAGAAGAACGCTACAAAATATTTATTAAACAATATCCCAATATTTTCCGGGAAATACCCTTGAAGTACATTGCCTCCTACCTCGGCATTTCCCCCGAGTTTCTGAGTAAAATACGAAATAAGATTGCTCACACATAATGATTTCTTAATGTAGTTCAAGTTGAAAACAAGGAATCCACTGTAGTTTTGCACCCTCAAATTAAGTTAATACAATGTTTAAACAAATTATAAATACCAAATCATTAATCGGTCCAACCATTACACGTATAGTATTAGGTTGCGTACTATTTCCACACGGAGCTCAAAAGATGCTCGGTTGGTTTGGCGGAGGCGGCTTCACTAACACGATGAACTATTTTACCGGTGCCGGACATATGTCCTATATAACTGCACTCTTTGTAATACTCATCGAATTTTTTGGTTCACTCATGCTAATCCTCGGAGCTTTGACACGTATTGCTGCATTGGGCGTTTTCGGGCTTTTTGCAGGCATCATCTACAACGTATCCTATGCTAATGGTTTCTTTATGAACTGGGCTGGCGACAAAAAGGGAGAGGGATTCGAATACCATCTTCTCGTATTAGGTATGGCACTTGCATTGTTATTTGTTGGAGGAGGAAGCTTCTCTATCGATCGTAAATTTTCATCTAAATAATTAATCCTTAAATTTTAAAAAAATGAGCACTTGGAAAATTGACCCCGCACACAGCAAAATAGAGTTTAAAGTAAAACATCTTGTTGTTACAACTCTGGCAGGACACTTTAGTAAGTTCGATGCTACTTTAGATTCTTCAAAGGATGACTTCACCGATGCGAAAATCACTTTTGAAGCCGATGTTGACAGTATTACAACCGGGCAGGAACAACGCGACGGACATTTAAAGTCAGATGACTTTTTTAATGCTGCCGCATATCCGAAAATAAATTTCGTTTCTACGAGCTTTACAAAGGTAGATGATGAGAACTACAAGCTCAATGGAAATCTTACCATCCGCGAGACAACACTTCCCGTTATATTGGATGTTGAGTATGGAGGAACCACCAAGAATCATTTTGGTAAAACATTGGCAGGTTTTGAACTCCATGGCAAGATCAACCGGAAAGACTTCGGATTAAAATGGACTGCTACGACAGAAGCAGGGAACATAGTTGTAAGTGATGAAGTGAAATTGGCGATTGTTGTAGAAATGCTGAAACAGGATTAAAAATAATATCCATGTTATATATCGAGAGGCATACTAAAGTGTATGCCTCTCTTTTTGTTTATGGTAGCGGATTTCCAGACTATGATATTTATCTATTCGAATATTTTTTGATGCGATACTCAGCCGATTCTGAAATAAAAATTAAAAAAAGCTGATATATTTTTTATTTATGTTTGGTTTTTAACTTTTTTTCTGCGAGAGATATTTTGTAATCAGTTAACTCAAAATTGTCCTGTTTACAGGTGTTTCGAGAGGTTTTTGTTTGGAAGTTAATAAGTTCTTTTCAAAATATTCTATGCTTATGAACATCAGAGTGTTAAAAAATAACCAACATGTGAATATCTTTTCGTTAAAATATTGTCGTATTTCGTATCATAATTTAAAAAATCAACAACATGGCAACAAAGAAAGCAAAGAAAGCAGCTCCAAAAAAGAAAGCTGCCGCAAAGAAACCTGCAGCGAAGAAGAAAGCTTCGAAGAAGAAATAGGTTTAAAAGGGCTCCGAAAGGGGCCTTTTTTATTTTTGCTTTTTTGTAATAGTGCTATGAAATCCTGCTCCAGTCGCCCTTTTCCTTATCCATCTGTCTGAGTTGTTCCAACAGTAGGCGATTCTTTTCAAGTCCCAATTTTTTATCTTCTCCTAATACTTCCGATGCAATTATTCTTGCCTGGCGAAGTACTGCACTGTCTTTTGCAAGATTGGCAATTTTTAAATCAAGTATACCGCTTTGTTGCGTTCCCATCATATCACCCGGGCCACGCAAACGCAAATCTTCTTCCGAGATCTGAAAGCCGTCATTGGTTGCAACCATAATATTTATTCTGGCTCGTGCGTCTACTCCGCGTTCATAAGGCGTCATCAGAATGCAAAAGCTTTGATAAGTGCTTCTGCCTACTCTTCCACGCAATTGATGGAGTTGCGACAATCCGAATCGTTGGGCGCTCTCGATTAATATGATACTTGCATTCGGAACATTTACGCCTACTTCAATAACCGTAGTTGCAACCAGTATCTGTATTTTATTCTCGGCAAATAGTTTCATGGTTCTTTCCCGTTCGGCGAATTTCATTCTGCCATGCATCATTCCAACTGCATTGCCCGGAAAAGCCTTTTGTATTTCTTCGTATCCATGAACCAGGTTTTCAATATCCGAATTCTCTGATTCTTCTATGAATGGGTATATTACATAAGCCTGCCTGCCTTTCTGTAATTCTTTTTTAATGAATGAAAATACCTCGCTACGTTTGGTATCAAACTTATGCAGGGTTTTTATCGGGATGCGACCCGGGGGCATTTCATCAATTGTAGAAACATCCAAATCACCGTAAAGCGTCATGGCAAGTGTGCGAGGGATAGGCGTGGCTGTCATTACCAGGATATGGGGAGGGGTATCGTTCTTTTGCCAGAGCCTTGCACGCTGGTTTACTCCGAAACGATGCTGCTCATCAATCACCACCAATCCCAGGTGTTTAAATTTTACCCGGTCTTCTATCAGGGCATGGGTGCCGACAATAATTTGCAGTTGTCCATTCTCCAATTCCTCATGAAGAATTTTGCGCGCGGATTCCTTCGTGGAGCCTGTTATCAATGCAACCCTTACAGGCATGTCTTTCAAGAATTCTTTTAACGTGGCAAAGTGTTGTGTGGCCAAAATTTCGGTTGGTGCCATCATGCAGCATTGAAATCCGTTATCCAATGCAATTAACATGCAAAGCAACGCGACCAATGTTTTACCACTTCCAACATCACCTTGTAACAAACGGTTCATCTGTTTACCCGAACCCATGTCCGTTCGTATTTCACGGATCACTCTTTTCTGTGCTTCCGTTAATGGAAACGGTAGATAGCTGCGGTAAAAATCATTTACGTATGTATCTACTTTTGAGAATATAAATCCCTTAACGGTAACTTCACGGTCTGTTTTATTTCGCAGCAAGCGCAGTTGCATGTAAAACAATTCCTCAAACTTCAACCGAAACTGAGCCTGGTTGAGTTTCTCAATGCCCGATGGAAGGTGAATATTTCTCATCGCTTCTTTTCGGGGCATTAGGCGGAGCTTTTCGAGCATATAAGTGGGGAAGGTTTCAGTAAGCTCATTTTCTATCTTAGAAAGAAGAGTCCGTTGCAACTTCATGATCCCGTTTGAATCGAGACTTTTTGATTTGAGTGTTTCCGTGCTGCTGTAGACTGGTTGCAAGCCTTTCACCATTTCTAAATTCTCCATCGTCATTTCTTCCATCGAAGGATGTGAGATGGTCAATATTCCTCTGAAGGAAGAAGGTTTGCCAAATACGATATATTCTGTATCGGGGCGTAGCTTTTTACTTACCCAATTTATTCCCTGGAACCACATTAATTGAATTCTTCCCGTGCTATCTACAAGGTCCACTTCCATTCGCTGCTTGCGCTTAGGGCCTGAAATCTCAACATGGGTTATTTTTCCGCATAGTTGAATAAAAGGCATCTCGGCATTTACTTCTTTGATTTTGTAGATGCGTGTACGGTCAACATATCTGAAAGGATAAAAATAAAGCAGGTCTTTAAACGTATGAATATTTAATTCCTTGCCTAATGCCTCTGAACGCAAAGGTCCCACTCCCTTCAGATATTCTATAGGGGTGTCTAAAAGTGTAGCAGGTTTTAGTACAATTGCCAAGCGAATAGCATTAAATGATTGCTACACAAAGTTACGGGAAGTTTTTAAGATGTTGAATTAGATTACAGTACTACTTATAGCACTTACCATTCCTTCTCCACAATATCTCTTGCGTGATAAGTGATAATTAGCCCTGCACCCGCTCTTACGAAAGCATGCATGTTTTCCATCACTACGGCTCGTTCATCTATCCAGCCTTTTTCCACAGCAGCTTTTACCATAGAATATTCACCCGATACATTGTAGCAGGCAATAGGAAGACTTGTATTAGCACGCAAACGATTTATAATATCCAAATATGCTAATGCCGGTTTCACCATTAATATATCAGCGCCTTCTTCTTCGTCGAGCCAGGCTTCTTTTAAGGTTTCGTTCGGATTGCGGTAATCCATCTGGTACGATTTCCTGTCACCGAATTGGGGTGCTGAATCAGCCGCTTCACGAAAAGGCCCATAATAAGAAGAGGCGAATTTTATAGAGTAAGACATGATAGCCGTATCTTCAAAATGATTGTCATCTAGCAGATCACGAATAACTCCTACCCGTCCGTCCATCATATCGGAAGGGGCAACCATATCGGCTCCTGCTTCGGCATGAGTAAGCGCCATTTTAGCAATAGCTTCCACCGAAGAATCATTATGCACGTGTCCATCCTGAATGATGCCGCAATGGCCGTGGTCGGTATAGGCACAAAGGCATACATCGGTGATGATATAAATATCGTCTTTAAAGTTTTTCTTTAGTAGCGTTATAGCTTCTGCAACAACTGTGTCTTTTTGATAAGCTGATTTTCCTTCTGCTGTTTTTTCCTCTCCGCTACCAAATAACAAGATTTTATTGATCCCGTTTTTCAATCCTTTTTCCACATCTTTCACTAATGTGTCGGGAGAGAAATGATGAATGCCCGGCATAGAGCTGATGGGCGAAGTAATGTTCTCGCCTTTCTCAATAAAATAGGGATAGATAAGCATATCCTTATGAAAACGGACTTCAGCAGTTAATTCCCTGATAATGGAATTTTTTCTCAAGCGGCGCGGACGGTGTATCATACTAGATAAATTAGATATGCAAAGATAGCCTTAAATAATACCTGGTCGAATATCCTTGTACTGTTCCATCTCTTTAAGGCTTTTTTGAATGTTGGTTATGGCATCGGCTAAACCTTTGTGGTAATGACTAAAAAGCCTTTCATATTCCTCCCGAGTTCTTTTCATATTTGAGAATGTATATTGACAACCCCTAATAGGATTTAATAATTCAAGTAGTCTTGGGTCTTTTGGCATTTTCAGGCATAGTTGGAAAAGAGGATTGATAAAATGTTCTTCACTGATAAACTTATCTTGGTAATTATCTATTTTACGCCATTTAGTCCTTATATCAAGAAATTGGGAAAGAAACGCATCTTGTTTTAAAGTTTGTTCATTTTCCACAGAGCGAATCATTCTATCCGTAAAATCATTAACTTGCATTAAACTTTCAATATATCGCTCATTCCATTTCCAGTTACGATTATTAAAATCCTTATAGGAATCTTCCCATTCATTTTCGAAGCGTCGTACCAAACCAAGATTTACTATTATGTCCTTAAATAAAGTAATAACATCTTTCTTCGCTTTAATGGGTTTATAGGATATAAATATTTTAAATAGTTTCTCAGTTGGAATTGCATCAATATACTTAGTAGTGAAGTTACTGGAGAAATTGAAACTAAAGCTATTCTCTTTTTTTTCTTTCAGATGTTCGACAATAATATTGAACGCTTTAATTTGCGTTTCTGATGAATTAATAAGTATTTCAATAAGTTGAAGAAAATAGCTTTTGACTCCCATCAGAGATTCAAATTCTTTCCTCTCATCATGTTTCTTGTTTAACCTGAGTCCAAGCACAAAAATACCCATTGTGATAAGAGCAGTAAAAATCACATCTTTCGAGATGCCCAAAAATTTATCGGTACTATTTACTAGACTACATTCGACAATATAAGACATCATATGACATATTTTGTGTCAATAATGAAACATACAGGAAATAACAACAATAGAATCATCAAGGACTTGGTATACCAAACGATGCTCTTTATTTACTCTACGGCTCCAGCAACCCTTATATTGATGTTTGAGAGGTTCAGGTTTACCGATACCTTTAAATGGCTCTTTTGCAGTTTCTTTTAAAAGCTGAATGATTTTCGTTCGTATTTTTTTATCCTTCTTTCGCCAAAGGTTAAACTCAGCTAGTGCGGAAGGAGTAAATGCAATCTCCCTCATTTAAGGTTATCCAGATTTACTTTTATATACTTACCTGCCTTTGCTTCTTTTAATGATTTATCCAATGCTTTGCGGTTTGCTTCGGTGCTTAACAAATAGGAAGTCTCGTCTTTGTCGTCGGCAGGTTGTATAGCTATCTCCACTTCTCCTGATTTTTTAAAAAGCGATTTTATTGATTTTATAAAGGCCTCATCAATATCTGAAACCTTAATACGAATTACAGTTTGCATAACCTGAATTATTTCATGCAAATATAGTAAATATCGAGGAAAACTAGACGCTAAACACTAAATATAGCCTGCAAAAGCCCAATCTCATCAAAAGAAGGAACCAGGTAAACCGATTTAACCCCAAATTGCTTCAAGGTATGAGATGTGGCATCGCCCATGGCAATTACTTTTTGTTCCGGTATTATTTTTTTCTTTTCAAAAAAGGCCTCTACATTCGATGGGCTTGTAAACAGCATAATATCGGCATCGGGTGTATCCTCTACTGGTTTATGTAGGGTTTCATATACAATAAGGTCTCTTGCCTGGCTTTTATTTACAAATTGTTGTTGCACGGTGCGCATACTGTCTTTTGCTTGCGGAAATACCACGGGAGACGATTTTACTAAACTGGCAAATTGTTTTCCTGTCAATCGTGTATCAGTAGAATAGCCAATAAAATCAGCTCTTCTGCCATACGTCCGGATAGCAGCAGCAGTGGATTTTCCAATAGCTCCGATTTTTAGATTGGCTATCTCAGGCTTCTGCTCAAAGAAATATTTTACGGCATGCTTGCTGGAGAAAAACACCCAATCGGCAATAGGAATCCGGCTAAATGGTACAGCTTTAAATTCAATAAATGCCCTGCCTGAAACCTTGTAGTTACTGGCTTTTAATACTCGGCTGAAAAAATCATCTTCCCGGATATTTCTTGTTATGAAGACAGATGAGCCTATAGGCTCAGCTTTTATCTTGTCTGCAACTTTTTCTGCCCATTTTTCCGGTTCATAAGTATGAAAATGGAAATAGCGTGGATAGCTTTTTTCATCGGGAGCAAAAGCGGCCCAGGCTTTAAAATAAGGTCTGTCATTTTCATCATTGTGCTTTTCGGCATAAATACCCAAGGGCAAATTACACCCACCACGAAAAAGACTAAATATCCTTCGTTCGATGGATACGATTTCTTCTACTTCGGCGTGATTTATTTTATCAATTACCGCCTGCATGGTTTTGTCACCTTCTCTTATTTGTAATGCGAGCACACCTTGCGCGGGTGCGGGTACAAACTCCTGCGGAGTTAGCTTCTCTATATGAAAATCAGAAATATCAAGTTCAAGCCTTTCGATAGCTGCTGAGGCTACAACAATGGCATCGTATTTTTTATCTCTCAGCTTTTGTATGCGTGTAGGAATATTTCCGCGCAGGTCCTGGATATTAATATCAGGGCGGAATGCATGCAGTTGTACTTTTCTTCTGGCAGCCGAAGTGCCTACGAGAGCTTTTTCTTTCAGGTGCAGCTTGCGTTTATCATCGGTGCAATCTTTTTGGATGAGTAATATTTCCGAAGGATCTTCCCGGTAGGATACGGCGCCTACTGTAAGTCCTTCTACCGGAGTAGTCGGTAAATCTTTGTAAGAATGAACGGCCAGATCAATTTCTTTTTTCAGAAGGGCATCTTCAATTTCTTTAGTGAAGAAACCTTGTCCCTGCATTTCAGAGAATCGCTCTTCCTGTTGTTTATCGCCGCGTGTTTTTATGATTTTTAATTCTACTTTAACCCCTACTTTTTCCAGTTCTTTGGTAATAAAATTTGCCTGCCAAAGCGCCAGCTCACTACCCCTCGATCCAATGATTATTTTCTTCGCCATGATGCAAAATTATACCAATAAAATTAATCTGTACTTTTATCGAAATTTATTTACATGAAGGTAGTTATTTTAATTACACTGGTTCTCCTGCTGGTGGCTCGTAGAATCCAGCACAGTATAGGTTTTCAGCAGTACAGGCAGACAACACTTACAGTCCGGATGGTATTATTCGTTCTTTTTGCGCTTTCTCTTTTGTCTGGTGGCCTTGTGACCCCTTCACTTTTAATTCCTAATGGCATTGGAATTATTGCAGGCCTTGTGCTGGCTTATATTGCAACCAATCATACCCAATTTGAAAAGAGGGGAGAGGGCCTATACTTTAAAACCCATATATGGGTTGAAATAGTGGTGATTACTTTATTTGTGGTGAGGTTTTCTTACCGGTTATATGTGATGAGGGATATGTTTCAGCCGGGGCAAACCGAACTTGACCCCCAAACAAAAATAGCCTATATGCATGACTCTTTTACTGGGTTTATTTTCCTTACTTTTTGTACGTATTATATAGGGTACTACTCCTTTATTCTAAAAGAAGCGAAAAAGGCATTAAGTCAACAATAGATTATTTCCTGAACCGGGGAGCAAGCACTAACTCTTTGCTTCCGGCTTGGTAAGAATAGAACCCCATTCCCGATTTTACACCGAGGCTGCCTGCGGTTACCATATTTACCAGCAAAGGACATGGAGCATATTTTGGATTACCCAAGCCATCGTGCAGTACACGTAAAATATAAAGGCACACGTCAAGCCCGATAAAGTCGGCTAATTGCAAGGGTCCCATCGGGTGTGCCATACCCAGTTTCATTACGGTGTCAATTTCTTCTACACCGCCCACGCCTTCAAACAGAGCATAGATAGCTTCATTAATCATAGGCATAAGGATGCGGTTTGCAACAAAGCCCGGATAGTCGTTTACTTCAACCGGAACCTTCCCTAATTTGCGAGAAAGCTCCATAATGGTTTTAGTAACCTCATCAGATGTATTGTATCCCCTGATTACTTCTACCAGTTTCATGATAGGTACCGGGTTCATAAAATGCATACCGATTACTTTGTCGGAACGTTTGGTATGAGAACCAATTTTTGTAAGAGAAATAGACGAAGTATTACTTGCCAGGATAACCTTTTCGTGGCATATTGCGTCTAAATCTTGGAACAGTTTAAATTTTATATCAGGGTTCTCAGTGGCTGCTTCAATCACCAGTTCACAACCTTCCACGCCTAAACGCATTTCGGTGAAAATGGCAATATTTTTAAGGGTGGCTATTTTTTCTTCTTCCTTCAAGGTTCCCTTGGCTACCTGCCTATCCAGATTTTTTGAAATGGTAGACAAAGCCTTGTTTAGGGCTTCTTCTGATATATCAATTAGCGATACATTATATCTATTTTGTGCAAATACGTGGGCAATGCCGTTCCCCATCGTTCCTGAACCAATAACTGCAATGTTTTTCATCAATAAATAGTTTCTGCAAACGTAGGGAATTTATTTCACCTACTAAATAGATGAAACTAAGAAATATGCGCCCTCAGCATCCATGCCATGCCTTCATGCTGTTCCATCAGTCCGGTAACAAAATCGGCTGTTCCGGCATCTTTATGGGTATCGTTTATAACAGCAATATTTTTCCGGATGCTGTTTATCACCGTTTCATGGTCTTGCAACAATGCTTTTATGGCATCTTTTTCAGTATTCAGTTCTTCTCCTTCCGATAGGTGGGTAAGTTTCAAGAAATCTTTCAGAGAGCCCAGTGAATAATGCCCCAATTTACGCACCCGTTCGGCAACTGAATCGACAATTTCATCTAATGCTTCATATTGGCTTTCGAAAAACTTGTGCAGCCCTATAAAATTACTTCCTTCAATGTTCCAATGTGCATTGCGGGTTTTGGTATAAAGTACATACTCATCTGCCAACAAGGTATTTAAAATGTCAGCTATTGCCTGTCTGTTTTTGTCAGATATATCAATATTCGGTTTCATAGTGTATTTATTTAAAAACAAAGTTAAAAAACAAATGAATAAAACATATAATGACTATGCATTTATTAATAATATGATAATAAAAAAGCCCCGTAAAACGAGGCTCTTATATTATTGATGCCTATTTAAAGCCGCCTGTATCTCCGGCAATGCAGCAACTTGCGAAGCATTTTTCCAGTTTATATTTGGGTGGTTAATTGCCAATCCGGGCGGTATAATAAGTACCTTAAAAAGCAAGGTGGCAAAAGCCGGACTTGTGGCAAGATAACCGGGGTATTTTGTGTAAGCGCCTCCACCGGTATAATAGGTAAAGGAAATGGAGTCGTTATTGTAGCGATAGTTCATTTGGTCGCCATTATTTACTAACGATGAAACAGGCAGGGCATTCCAGTCTGCACCATACCCTGTGCTCCAATAAGCTAGAACGAGATCGAGAGAGCTGATTGTAATATTGGAATCTATAAAGCCGGCAACCCAATGGTAGGAGGGTGAGCCAACCGGAACCCATGAAGATTCAGTGTCTTTCGAGACAACTGTTGTATTAACAGTATAAGTTACAGAAATGACATTAGCTGACCCGTTTATACCTGCAGTTCCTTGCACGCCCTGTGGGCCGGGAGGACCGGTATCGCCCTTGCTGCATGAATAAAAAAGACCTGACATGGCCATAATAGAGGTGCATAAAGCAGCCATGGCCACAAAAGAAAAATGCCTGGGGAGTTTCATAATAGTATAAATGGTTTATGGGATTAGACTCCAAATATCTGATAATCCTTCGTATGCATCACAATAGCTATGAACTTAATATGGTTAAAGAGCTATAGCGCTCTGCTGCAAATTTACTATTTTCGCAACTTATAACAACCTATATTATGGCATACGATTTAATTATAATAGGCAGTGGTCCGGGAGGATATGTAGCTGCCATCAGGGCATCTCAACTGGGAATGAAAGTGGCTATTGTGGAACGATCTGAATTGGGCGGCATATGCCTCAATTGGGGTTGTATTCCCACCAAAGCATTATTGAAAAGCGCGCAGGTATTTGAATACCTGAAACACGCCGAAGATTATGGAATAAAAGTAAATGGTGGCGAAGCCGATTTTGCCGCCGTTGTAAAGCGCAGCCGCGGGGTAGCCGATGGCATGAGCAAAGGCGTACAATTCCTGATGCGTAAAAATAAAATTGAGGTTATAAAAGGAACAGGGAAATTAAAAGCGGGTAAAAAGGTGGAAGTTACCGATGCCGGTAAAGCTACCGATTACGAAGCTAAAAATATTATTGTAGCCGTAGGCGCAAGGTCGAGGGAATTACCTACCCTTAAGATTGATGGCAAAAAAATAATCGGGTACCGCGAAGCAATGGTGTTGCCTTCTATTCCTAAATCGATGGTGATTGTAGGTTCAGGTGCAATAGGCTCGGAGTTTGCATATTTCTATGCGACCATGGGAACTAAGGTTACCCTGGTGGAAATGCTGCCCAATATTGTGCCTGTAGAAGATGAAGAAGTATCTAAACAATTGGCAAGATCATTTGCCAAATTAGGTATTGATGTACGCACCGAAGCATCTGTTCAGAAAGTTGATACCGCCGGAACAGGCTGTAAAGTCACCATTAAAGACGCTAAAGCAGAAACCGTTATCGATTGTGATGTGGTTCTTTCTGCTGTGGGTATTGCTTCTAACCTCGAAAATATTGGGCTGGAAGATTTAGGTGTAATTACTGAAAAAGGAAAAATAGTAGTGAATGCTTATTACCAAACCAACATACCGGGCATTCATGCCATTGGCGATTGTGTTGGCGGGCAAGCATTGGCACACGTAGCAAGTGCCGAAGGTATTACTTGCGTGGAAAAGATGGCAGGCCAGAATCCGGAACCGCTTGACTACAATAACATGCCCGGATGTACATATTGCCAACCCGAAATTGCATCGGTAGGATATACTGAAAAAGCAGCTAAAGAAGCCGGTTATGAACTAAAGGTGGGCAAATTTCCATTCTCTGCATCAGGTAAGGCAAGTGCTGTTGGTGCAAAAGAAGGTTTTGTGAAACTGATTTTCGATGCAAAATATGGTGAGCTTCTCGGCGCCCACATGATTGGGTATAATGTTACCGAACTTATTGCTGAAATAGTAGTAGCCCGTAAATTGGAAACTACAGGCCATGAAATAATAAAATCGGTACATCCTCACCCAACCATGAGCGAAGCTATTATGGAAGCTGCCGCTGCAGCCTATGGCGAGGTAATACATTTGTAAGAGGATGCGGGTTCGCTTAAGAATAGGTTTTTTTGCCGCAGTTTTATTGGCAACGGTAAACGGATTTGCGCAATCTAATGGTGATTTGTATAAAACGGCGGTGGGCCTTCGTGTAAAGGGGCAATTTCATAATTCCCTTGCTATTTTCAAGTTATTGTTAAGCAGAGACTCCGACAACACAGCATATTTAGATTATGTGGTTGTGCTTTCTTGTAAAACACTGCACGATGACACCAAGCCCAATAATCCTCCGTTAGACCAGTACAAGCATATGGAATACCTGGCAAAAAAATCATTAAAACTCGATAGCACCAATTCCGAATCGCATTATGCCTATGCTTTTTGCATCGGCGTTATTAGTGAATATGCCAGTCGCAAAGAACAGATTGCCATTGCGGGCATCATGAAAAAGGAGTTAGATAAATGTTTGAAGTTAAATCCTCGCAATGCAGGGGCATATCACCTGCTGGGGCGTTGGTTTGATAAGCTGGCAGGTTTTAATTCCGTAGAAAAACTGGCTGTGAAGGTTCTTTATGGAAGCACCCTGCCTGAAGGAACTTATGAGCAAGCGGCTGCTGCTTATGAGAAGGCTGTTCTTTACGAGCCTGATTATATTCTGCACCAGTATGAGCTGGCAGTGACCTATCATCAAATGAATAAGGATGCGGATGCAAAACTGTGGCTTCAAAACGCTATTCATGCTCCATACGCCGGGGATGATTCGGCTATGGTTAAAAACAGTTGCCGCAAACTGCTTTTGCAGTTGAAATAATTTTTCATTATTTTTTTGCTTCATGTTACTTCACACTTTTTTCGATTTATCTATATCGAATATAAATTTATATGCTTAAGTACAGGCTGAAAATCAGTCGCTTGCAGGCATTTCGCAACTCTGTAAGATAAAATTGGAAGTTAGATATAAATAAAGTACCTGGCAAATACCACGCAAATCAAGTCATTGACTTTTGGAGAAGATGATAAGTTTTTACTAGGGGTGAATATATTTTATCGCAAAGATTCCGTCAAAATAATTATTTACATTTGTGATAGAACCTATTATATCCAATGGACGATCACGGAACAAATAAAGCCTCCTCTGCCGGGGGAGGCTTGGGCATAGCAGTTGTAGTTCTGTTAGCAGCGCTTGTTCTTTATGTGGTAAATCGCCATAAATCTTCCAACAGTTTTAAACATCCTTTGCCCGAGTTAAATGAACAAGGCACTAAGCAATGGAGCGATGCCGATAAGTATTTACCTAGTCAAACATTTACCCTCCAAACAAACCAGGATACTGTAATTCAAACAAGGGGAGGACTTATTGTTGCCGTGCCTGCTAATTGTTTTTTAGGCGATGATGGGAAACCTGTAAGCGGGGCTGTGCAATTGGAGATAAAGGAAGCGCTTGATGCCGCATCGATGATGAAGGCCGGATTATCTACCAAGTCAGGAAATAGATTATTGGAAAGTGCAGGGATGTTTTATTTGAATGGGAGAAAAGATGGTAAATCACTGAAGATAAATCCCAATAATGGAATATATGTGCATGTGCCTGCGGATAGCATTAAAAGCGGTATGCAGGCATTTGAAGGCAAGCGTATGCCCGATGGTACAATAGATTGGGTCAACCCTAAACCATTGATGCACGATTTAGTTCCTGTAAATATTCATACGCTTAACTTTTATCCTCCTTTGTATTTAGATTCTCTTGCCGCATGGGGTAAGGATATAAAAAATAAAAAGTATACAGATAGTTTATATTATTCGTTTGCAAGTCTTTTTGGAGACCAAAATGCACAGGATTCTATTATACGCGAAGGGGCCAAGTTATTCAGAGCAAATTGTACCGATTGTCATGCTAAGACAGGTCTTTCATCATTAAGCGGAATTATTAACAAGGTTCCACAACCATATCAGGACTGGTTGCTAAAGTATATAAAGAATAATTCGAAATTTCGTAAATCGGGGGATGCTTATGCAAACAAAGTATATACTGATAACAATGCTAGCGCGATGACTAGTTTCGAAGGAATACTTACCGACAAACAGATAAAAAGTATTATCGCTTTTCTTGTTCCTTATCGTAGTTATTATCCCAAGGATACAACAAACTACTTCCAGACCCAATCAGATTCTTCCGTGTGTGGCATCAACCCCGCGAAAATAAAAGCTATCTGGAATGATGAATTTCAAAACACCCTTATTTCAACCAGGGAATTCGAAGAACGGATGCCTTATATTCATAAAACAGAAAATAGCGCTATTCTGGATTTGTATGTAAACAATCTTGATAAAAATCTTTCCGGCATTGACTCCCTTGCGGCTGAAGAATTAGGTGGCGATTTAAAAACAGTATTTCTCTCATTCGCTGCACGGGGTGATGACAGGGTTGCTGTTAAATCATCTTTGTTTAAAAAACTGATGGCTTTTTTCGAGAAAAAATCAAAACTGTTTACCGAAGCTGCAGTGAGGGCGCAGAATAAATTGTTGGAAAAAGAAAATAAGCTAACTGCTGATATTGCCAATAAGGAAAACGCAGAGGCAAACAGGGATGATAAAAGGGAAGCAATAATGCGAGGAGATGAATACAAGCAAAATATGAAAGAGGCATGCAGGCAAGTGGGCGATCCTGATTCGGTTGGAATTACAGATAAAAATGGATATGCGGTTTTATGCACCGGCACCGGCTGGACAAATATTGATTTTTATGCTGAGCAATCTACATTAAACCGGACCACATTAAATTACACTTCTCCTGTTAATGGAAAAACAGCCATTATTAAATACGTGCCATTCAGTGTTACAGTGAGCGATTATGAAAAATACGATAATGTATTTGTCTATCTTCTACCTGATAAACTAAATAGCTTTATGAGGCTGAGTGATACAAATGGAAGATTTAAAGAAAACCTGGACGAACTATTTTCCTATAAAATGGAATGCATTGCCTATAAAGGGAGCCAGGCTTTTTATTATTCTATGAATAGTGTTTCACCCAAAGATTATGATCGAGTTAATTTGGCACCTGTAAGCATAGATGAATTGAATGAAAAGCTGGGGGAATTAGGTAATAAAAATCAGAAGAATGATATGGCTAAAGAACTGGAGTATATGCAATTTGAAAATAAGGCTAAGGAGCAACTGAAGAAAAATGAAGATACAGCCAATTTTAGAAATAAAGTTCAAAATGTAATATTCCCTTGCTGGCCCCCACAACAGGAAGGCGGAGCTCAACATGGCCAGAAATATCAATAGAACTATTTAAAATTGAGATTGCCACTTGCAATAACATCCTCTCCTGATTCCTAATTGAATCTTACCTGTTCTTCATTACCTCGCTGATATCCTGCATAATTTTTTCAGCCAGGTTTTCAGCCGTGGTACGTGAATCGCCTTCGGCAATAATACGGATAATAGGTTCGGTATTCGAACGGCGCAAGTGAATCCAGTCTTTGTCAAACTCTAATTTAATTCCGTCGCGTGTATCAATAATATGCTTTTCATATTTCTTCTTGATGCCTTCTAACACCTTATCTACATTCAATTCAGGTGAAAGTTCAATCTTATTTTTTGAAATATGGTAGTTAGGATATTGTGCACGAAGCATGGAAGTGCTCTTGCCGAATTTTGCCAGATGGGTAAGGAATAAAGCAATACCCACAAGCGCGTCGCGACCGTAGTGAATATCAGGGTAAATAATTCCTCCGTTGCCTTCTCCGCCAATTACGGCATTATTTTTTTTCATGGTTTCCACCACATTCACTTCTCCCACCGCGGCAGGAAAATAACTTCCTCCTGCTTTTATGGTGATATCTTTCAATGCACGGGTAGAGGAGAGGTTGGAAACAGAACTTCCTTTTTTATTTTTAAGAATATAATCGGCAACGGCTACAAGGGTATATTCTTCACCAAACATTTCCCCGTCTTCGCAAACAAGTGCAAGCCTGTCAACATCCGGGTCAACAGCAATACCAAGGTGCGCGTTGTTGCGTTCTACCGTTTTTGAAAGTTCGGTCAGGTTTTCGGGCAAAGGCTCCGCTTCATGTTTAAAGTCGCCTGTTGGTTCACAATACAGCGGGATGATTTCATCCACGCCTAATTGCTTTAACAGGGAAGGAACAGCAATACCTCCAACTGAATTTACCGCATCTAATACCACCTTGAATTTTTTTGCTTGTATGGCTTTCACATCTACAAGGGGCAGATTTAGAATAAGGTCAATATGTTTTTGAAGATACGTATTGTCTTCTTTTATTTCGCCGAGCGAATTAACCGTTGCAAATTCAAAATGGCCTGCTTCAGCAATGTTCAGTATATCTTTTCCGTCGGCTTCTGAAATAAATTCTCCTTTGGAATTGAGGAGCTTCAGCGCATTCCAGTTTTTAGGGTTATGGCTGGCAGTAATAATAATGCCTCCATCTGCTTTTTCACCTGTTACGGCTATTTCGACGGTTGGTGTAGTGGCAAGGCCCAGGTCGGTAACATCAATACCCATACCTTGCAGGGTACCCGCAATAATATTACGTACAAAGGTGCCTGACAAGCGGGCATCGCGTCCTATTACAACACGGGGCTTTTTAGAGCTTTTCCCTTTTTGGTTTCTTTTCACCCAGGATGCGTAGGCGGCGGTAAATTTTACGATTTCGGTGGGAGTCAGACTTTCGGTTCCATTGCTTCCGATGGTACCCCTGATTCCGGATATAGATTTAATTAATGTCACAGGTTCTTAAAAATTGGACTGCAAAAATAATTTTTTTTGAATTAACCGGCATTTCTTATATTTTCTTTACGAACAATGTGCTGATAAATCGATATTAGATTTATTTTTTACAATTGTATTCAAATAATGTATATTTTAGCATCCTGAATCAACGCCAACCGATAATAAATTTTGTATGAAGAGAGTTGTACCCCTTCTTTTTCTTCTTCTACCATCCCTGTCTTTTGCACAAATTGATTTTGGGTCGCCATCGGCTGCTGCTATGGGTGGTGCGGTAACGGCCACTGTTAAAGATTGGGAGGCCATTGAAATTAATCCAGCCAACTTAGGGTGGAGCAGCAATCATATACTTTCCATGAGTATTGCCAATGTTGGTGTAAGCATGCAGGACAATGCATTGTCGCTCAATAAACTGAATCAATTAAAACCTGCTTTGGACAGCTTGAACGGACATGGAATCATACCACCGGCTCAACGGCAACAGATGATAGATGCTATGAGCGCTCCCGGAGGTATGAATCTTACGGCTTCTATAACTTGGGCGGCCATTTCTTTTTCTATCCCTAAAATAGGTGGATTTGCAGTTAATTTAAGTGATGAACTTTTTGTACATGCTCAATTGAGTCCAAGTGCTGCTAAAGTAATAGCCGAGGTTTGGGATCAAGATAGTGCAGGCTATGCTGCGTTGCTTAAACAAGACCCGGATCTATTTACCAATAACCGCACTAGTTTGCTGAGTGGAAGTAGTGCCGGAGGCTATCATTACCGTGAATTGAATATTGATTACGGGCGCAAATTGCTCACTATAAATATACCCGGACACGGAACAGGCGCGGCTTCTTTTGAAAACTCAGCATATCTGAATAGCAAATCTAAAACATCGGATACCATATCAAATCCGCTTATCATATATGGTGGCTTTGGGGTTAAACCCATTTGGGGCCTTGGAGACTATAACTCCAGTATTGTCGGAAGTGAAAATTATGAAGAAGGAAGTTATGTTTATGCTGACCCCAACTACACAAATGACATGCTGGGAAAAACATTCACGGCCAACGGACGAGGGTTTGGAGTTGATTTAGGCTTGAGCGCATCGTACAAAAAATGGAAACTGGGCATGTCTGCCATTGACCTGGGTAAAATAACCTGGCAGAATAATTCATTTGAAAATGCTGCCGTAATATTTCCGGCAATAGACACCCTTTATAATATTGCGCAAAAAAATTCCAAGGCATTTAATTATTTTACTGCCCGTGGAAATGGGGCCAATTACACCACACAGTTACCATCTAAATTCCGTACTGGCTTGAGCTACCAGCTTTCTAAAGGCATTTTGCTTTCGGGTGATATGGTAGCACCTTTAAATACGGTAGAAGGGAATTTATTACATCCTTATGTAGCTGTAGGCGCACATATCAATCTCTTTAACTTAATGAATGTTAGCATTGGCTATGCCGGTGAAAAAGAATTTCCTAACGTAGTTCCGGCAGGTGTTTTCGTGGCTCTTATGGGTGGGTTTGAAGTCTTTATTGCAACAGATGATTTGCTGGCCTATATAAATCAGAGCAGCGGTCGTGTTATATCGGCTGAAGCAGGAATAAAACTATTTGGTTTTTAAGTATGAAATGTAAAATTGCTACATTATTACTGCTCGTATTAACCGTCAAATTGATGGCGCAGGCACCGGGTGTTACTCCTCCTAGGGCTAAGCACGACACCGTTAAAACGATTAAAGAAACTCCCGAACAGCTTGCTAAAATGGCCTACAATAAAGGGCTGGACAATTTTTCAAAAAAAGATTATCCTACGGCACTCAGTAATTTTAATGAAGCAGTTTCGGGCAGCCCGAAATTTGAACCGGCTTATCTTGCACGGGCAAATACACATTTAAGACAAGCTGATTATAAAAATGCTGAAAGCGATTACAAAGCGGCATTAAAGCTTGATTCCAACGATGAAAAAGCCTGGTATGGATTAGGCAGAACAGAGATAGTGTTGGGAAACAAAGAACAAGGCATTAATGCTTTTTCACATTTCGTAAAGAAAAATCCGGGTAGCGCAGATGCCTGGTATTGCCTGGGCGAATTAGTAGCCCTTTCAAAAAATTATAAAGATGCGTTAGCCGATTTTACATTAGCTATTGGTTCGAGGCCGAATTTTTCTGAAGCATATAATGATAGGGGGGTGTGCAATTATGAACTCGGAACCTATCATGCAGCCATTGATGATTACAGGATATCGCTGGCTTCTGTAAAAAATGCAACTACCTACAATAACTTAGGTAACGCCGAATATAAGGCAGGTAATAATGATGAAGCTATAGAAGCTTTTTCAGAGGCTATCGCGATGAATGCGCAATATGCAGATGCATACAACAATAGGGGTGTAGTATATCTTGCTAAAAAGAGCTATCCCGATGCCCTTACTGATTTCAATAAAGCCATTCAGCTTGATTCTACCAATGCCGATGCGTATTGCAACCGCGCCCTGGTAGAATATCGCACGAATAATAATGATAAGGCAAAAGCCGATTGTGATAAGGCGATTAAATTAAAACCCGCCAATGGAACTGCATACCTGAATAGGGGAATTATAGAAGAAATGATGCGCCGGCCGAAAGATGCCTGCCAGGATTGGCAGCAAGCTGCACAATATGGAGTAACAGTGGCAAATGATTATACAAAAGATTGCAAATGATGCGGAGTAATTCTACATATAAGATTGGTGCTATTCGCAGGGCGTTTACCTTAGTTTTATTTGTATTCTTTACATACACTGCATTTGGGCAGGTGCAGGTAAAGAATGTAGAATTCATCAAAAAGAATTTTAAGAATAACAAGAAGGGATATAAACAAGCGGTTAAAGACATCAAGCAAGCGAACTATTACTATAATATGGGAGTGCATTATTACCGCTATGCAGTTCCTTTCTACATGAATGCTGAAAAATTCAATCCCGACAATGCCAGGTTGAATTATAAGCTTGGCAAGTGCATGATATATTCCATGTATAAAGATCAGGCGGTTTCATACCTGGAATTAGCTATTCAGATAAATGCAGTAGTTGCCCCCGATGCACATTATTATTTGGCAAGGGCATATCATTTAACCATGAATTGGGAAAAAGCAAAAATGGAATACAATGTATACCTGCAAACGCTTACCCCTAAGCAGGGCGCTGAGATAGATGATGTGCGAAGAAAAATTCAGGAATGCAATAATGGGGAACAACTGAGCCAGGTTCCTGTTAGGGCATTCGTTGATAATTTGGGAGATTCCATTAATGACCAGTCTCCACAATATCATCCGCTGGTGATGGCTGATGAATCAGAAATGTTTTATACAGCACGGACAGCAGCCATTTCAAAAAAAGTAAAATTAGATCCGAGAGATGCCGAAGGCCCCGAAAATATATTTGTATCTTATTCTAAGAATGGCACGTGGGGCAGCGCGAGAAAAATGAGCGATGTTATTAATGCCAAATCAGACAATGCTACCGCTGGCTTGTCGCCCGACGGGCAGACTTTATATACATACCGTATCAGTAACAATGGAGATATATACCAGAGCAGCCTGGGAGCGAACAAAGCATGGTCTAATCCTCAACGCTTAAGCAAGGCAATAGATTCTCGGGCGAAAGAATCATCTATCTCGGTTACATCTGATGGAAGAGCAGCCTACTTTATAAGTGATCGCACAGGTGGATATGGAATGGGCGATATTTACAAAATCACAAAGGATGATAAGGGTAACTGGAGTGTTCCGCAAAACCTGGGACCCATTATCAATACCGAATACGATGAAGAAGGAGTTTATGTAACTCCGGATGGAATGACGCTCTATTTCAGTTCTACGGGACATAACACCATGGGTGGATATGATGTATTTAAATCTGTGTATGATAGTGGAAAATGGTCTGCTCCCGTAAATATGGGATATCCTATCAATACGCCGGGCGACGACATTTATTTCACTTTGACAGCTAATAAAAAACATGCCTACTATTCTTCCGATCAAAAGGGTGGGAAAGGAGATATGGATATTTATATGATCACCTTCCTCGGCCCTGAAAAACCTGTAGTTGCAAGCATTGGGCCAAGTGCATTATCCGGGCTGACTGCCAATATTACCGATGTGATGACTTCGGAAGCGGTTACGGTTATATCGAACAAAGCACTTTTAAAAGGAGTGGTAGTTGATTCAAATACCCATAAACCTCTGCTTGCTTCCATTGAACTGATGGATAATAAAAAGAATAAAATAATTGCCAATTTCAATACCGATAGCCTGACCGGAGAATATGTGGTTTCTCTTTTATCAGGTGTAAATTATGGGATATATATAACGGCTCCGAACCATCTTTTTTATTCTGCCAATATAGATATGACAGATTCTTCGCACTACCGGGAGTTTGTAAAGAATATAGCGCTCCAACCATTAGAAGTAGGTAGCCATATCGCCCTGCGGAATATATTTTTCGACTTTAATAAAGCTACCCTCAGAAAAGAATCTACACCTGAATTGCAGGAGGTAATAGACCTGCTTAAAAAATATCCTGCCATGACGATTGAACTATCAGGTTACACGGATAATAAGGGTACGGAAAAGTATAACTTAGGCTTATCTGCTTCGAGGGCAAAAGCAGTAGTTACTTACCTCGTAGCACATGGCATTGCGGCTAAAAGGCTTACGTCTAAAGGATATGGCTCTGCTCATCCTGTTGCAACCAACGCCACCGATGAAGGCCGTCAGCTAAATCGTCGTACCGAGTTTAAGATTACCGGGAAATAAGTTCATAACACCATCTGGTGTACCCCAAAAAATAGTACCAGTGATTGAACAGCAATGCCAATCATAAGTCCCAGGTAGATATCGAATGGTTCGTGTGCTTTTAATTTATAGCGCGACAAGGCAGTCAGTATTACAATGGCAAATGCCCCAAGTAACCACATGATGAGATGTTGCTGAGTGTATTTCATTAAGCCGATTACGGTTCCAAGTAGCCCGCCTGCACCCACACTATGAAAGCTTACCTTGGTAAACATAGTAGCGATGAGTGTTATAATAAGAGATATGTTTAACCCCAGCATAAATACTTTCAGCGATTCTCCCATACTTGGTATGCTATGGAAAGCGTAATAGCCAAGAATAAAAAAAGGCGCTGCAAAGCTGAGCATATAGAGTCTGTCCGTCCTCGTGGGGTTCGATAGGCTTGAAATTTTGTTAAACAGAAGAAGGACATAGTTTACGAGTAGTGGTAATATATAAGTACATGCCAATATAGCAGCAACTACAATCAACAAGGATTTCTCATTAAAAAATAAACTCGAAAGATTAGGATCGCACCATAAAACCACAAGAACTGCCACTGTGGGCATAAGTGCAGGATGAAAAAGGTACGATATGAAAGTCCATAATTGTTTTCCCATTCTAGTATTAAATTTCTTTTCGCATTCGTGCTACTGGCAGGCCCATAGCTTCACGGTATTTAGCAATTGTTCTGCGTGCTATTTTATATCCTTTTTGTTCAAGCAGAACTACTAGTGCATCATCGTTGATGGGCTTTTTCTTGTCTTCGTTATGAATAATTTCCTGCATCAATTTTTTCACTTCGTTTACCGAAACTTCTTCTCCACTTTCCTTTTGGAATGATTCAGAGAAAAGTGTTTTCAGTAAAAACGTACCAAAATTGGTTTGAACATATTTACTACTTACTACCCTTGAAATGGTAGATATATCAAGCCCGGTGGCTTTTGCAATATCCTTTAGCAGCATGGGCTTCAATTTACCTTCGTCGCCTGAAGCAAAATAATCCTGTTGGTAATTCAGAATGGTTTGCATCACACTCTGCAACGTATCTTCCCGTTGCCTGATAGCATGAATGAAACCACTTGCTGCTTCTGTTTTCGATTTTGCAAATGATGCCGCTTCGCGCTGCATTTTATCCATCCCTTTTTTTCGTTCGGCCATAGTAACATACACGGGACTGAGGCGCAAAGTAGACGATATTCTTCCATTGAGGGCAGCTTGCAATTCGCCTTCTGAATTGGCAACTACGAAATCAGGAACTACCTGTGCTGCATTGGTGGCTGCATCAGCATAAGCCTGCCCCGGTTTGGGATTAAGCTTTATAATTTCATTCACCGCATTTTTCAACGATGCCTCATCACATTTTACTACTTCTTTTAGTCGCTCGTAATTCTTTTTAGAGAACTCTTCAAATCCTTTTTCCAGGATAGTGATAGCAAGTTTCGTATACGCATCAGTATGTTCCTGTCTTTTCAATTGTATGAGCAAGCACTCTTGCAAGTTTCTTGCTCCAACTCCCGGCGGGTCAAATTCCTGTATTATTTTCAGCAGTGGCTCCAGTTCTTTTTCATCGGTCAGGATATTTTGCTGGAAAGTAACATCATTCGATATGGAATACAGATCCCGACGTAAATATCCATCATCATCAATATTGCCAATAATATAGTCGGCAAGCATTTGCTGGCGCTCGTTCAGGTGATCCTTTAATCCCAGTTGAAAATGCAATGAATCCTGGAAAGAGGATGAATCGGCAAAATATGATTCCCGGTTAGTTTCCTCAGCATAGTTATTCGAAGTTAATTTATATGCAGGCACATATTCTTCGCTTTCTTCCATGAAATCTTCCCCATCGTCATAGTCTTCATCACGGGTATCCTCACTATACTCTTCACCTTCGTTTTCTATTTCTGAGAGTTCTTCCTTAGGGTCATCGGCAACCTCGCTGCCATCTTCTAAGGCTGGGTTATTTTCTATTTCTTCCTTGATGCGTTGTTCCATTAATGCCATCGGTAAAAGCAATAGCTTCTGCACCAATATTTGGTTGGGCGTAAGCTTTAGTTGCTGTTTTAATTGCTGGGTCTGGCGAAGTTCTGGCATGTGTTTGGCTATTGGCTATCAGCTAATGGCTTTAAATTAAAACTCTGCGTTTTTGGGAGTGCGAGGGAATGGAATGACATCGCGTATATTACTCATACCCGTAACAAATAAAATGAGTCGTTCCAGCCCAAGCCCAAAGCCTGCATGCGGTGCTGTTCCGAATTTGCGCAACTCAAGATACCACCACATTTCTTTTTCGGGCAATCCCATTTCACGAATTCGTGCTAATAACTTATCGTAGTTTTCTTCCCGTTGTGAACCTCCCATTATTTCACCCACATAAGGAAACAGTACATCCATGCCCCTTACTGTTTTGCCGTCTTCATTCAGCTTCATGTAAAATGCTTTGATGCCTTTCGGATAATCGGTAACCATAACCGGGCATTTGAAATGTTCAACTAAATAATTCTCATGTTCCTTTTGCAGGTCAGCCCCCCATTCGGGTTTAAACTCAAATTTTTTCATGGCTGATTTTAAAATTTCAATGCCTTCGGTGTAGCTAATGCGTTTAAAGGTGGAATCTTTCACCATATTCAAACGGTTGAGCAATTCCTTATCGTACATATTATTTAGAAAGGTCAAATCGTCTATACAGTTATCCAGCGCATATTTTATTAAATACTTTAGCATGTCTTCAGCTAAGTCCATGTTATCATGCACATCATTAAATGCCACTTCAGGTTCAATCATCCAGAACTCAGCCAGGTGTCGTGGGGTGTTAGAGTTCTCAGCACGGAATGTCGGTCCGAACGTATATACTTTGGAAAGAGCCATAGCGGCAGTTTCAGCTTCCAACTGACCGGAAACCGTTAAGTTAGTTTCTTTTCCAAAAAAATCTTCTTTGTAATCTATCGTGTCATCAGGATTTTTTGGAGGATTATTCATATCCAATGTAGTGACACGGAACATTTCTCCCGCTCCTTCTGCATCCGAGCCGGTAATTACAGGGGTATGCAAATAAAAAAATCCGTTATCGTTAAAGTATTTATGTATACCATAGCTCATGGCATGGCGTACGCGCATCACAGCGCCAATGGTATTGGTGCGTGGACGCAAGTGGGCAATCTCTCTCAAAAATTCTAATGTATGGCCTTTCTTTTGTAAAGGGAAAGTTTCATCGGCGCCGCCGTATATTTCTATTTCTTTGGCTTGTATTTCCACCGCTTGTCCCTGCCCTTGCGATTTAACAAGAGTACCTTTTACTAATACACAAGACCCGGTAGTAATGCTTTTCAGCAATTCTTCAGGAAAGGCATCAATAGCGGCGACGGCTTGTATATTATGTATGATAGAGCCATCATTAATGGCTAAAAAAACCACTTGTTTACTATCTCTTTTCGTACGGATCCATCCCTGCACGGTTACTTCCGTATCATATTCAGTTGATTTCAGAAGTTCTTTAACGTTTG
>JABDCH010000004.1 GCA_013288205.1 Bacteroidota bacterium
TATGCCGAAGGGCAGCGCCGCTATATTGAAACTCTTTCAGCTTATGCCCGCCAGTTTTTGGGAGGCATGGAACGCCCCGACGTAGATAAAATAGAAGGGTTAAGTCCTGTTATATCCATTGAACAAAAAACAGTAGGCAGGAATCCCCGTTCAACAGTTGGAACAATTACAGAAATATATGATTTCCTACGCTTACTTTTTGCCCGGATAGGAGAAGCCTATTCTTACGTTACAGGCGAAAAAATGGTAAGGTTTTCTGAGCAACAAATTATTAACCTGCTTATTTCAAAATACGACGGAAAAAAAATTCAGTTGCTGGCACCTGTTGTAAAAGGAAGAAAAGGGCACTATCGCGAATTATTTGAACAGCTCCGTAAAAGTGGTTTTTCGCGGGTGCGGCTCGATGGGGAAATAAAGGAAATACGTTCAGGCATGCATGCCGACAGGTATTCTATACACGACATTGAAGTACTGATTGATCGCATTGATGTTACCGATGCATCTAAATCACGCATTGCTGAATCGGTTGCTCTGGCTATGAAACAAGGCAAAGGAGTAATTATGGTATTAGATGAACAGAAAAAAGTCTCTCACTATAGCCGCTTCCTCATGTGCCCTACTTCGGGGATATCATATGATGAACCGGCACCAAATTTATTTTCTTTCAATTCGCCCTACGGAGCTTGCCCTAATTGCGGAGGCTTAGGCGAAGTATTACAAATTGATGAAAAGAAAATTATTCCCAACTCCCATCTTTCTATTAGTGACGGAGCTATTGCACCCGTGGGAAAAAGAAAAGACAACTGGATATTCCACCAATTGGAGGCTATTGCTGATAAGCATGGATTCACCCTTGATACACCTGTAAATAAAATACCCGAAGGGGGTTTGCATGCCATATTATATGGTACGGATGAAATATTAAAAGTGCGGGAAAATTTTCAAAGTAGTGGTCATTCCTACTCCATGAGTTTTGAGGGTATTATTAATTTTATTGACCGCCAACGACGAGATACGGATAGCCCTGGCATATCAGAATGGGCAGCTGAATTTATGAATAAAGCCGTGTGTCCGGAATGCAAGGGTGCACGTTTAAAAAAGGAAGCTCTCTACTTCAAAATTGAAGACAAAAATATTGCCGATCTCGCTAATCTGGATACCCGCGTTTTATACGATTGGATTGTAAACTTTGAGGCAAGCCTTGAAGGCAAGAAAAAAATTATTGCAAAAGATGTGATGAAGGAATTGAGGAGCCGCACCAGGTTTTTGCTGGATGTAGGCATCGATTATCTCACATTAAATCGGAGTGCCCGCACCTTATCGGGCGGAGAAGGACAGCGCATACGCCTTGCCACACAAATAGGTTCGGGATTAGTGGGTGTATTGTATATATTAGATGAACCCAGCATTGGCCTCCATCAACGCGATAATCATAGGTTGATAGATGCCTTGAAAAACTTGCGCGATAGTGGCAATTCCGTTATAGTAGTAGAGCATGATAAGGATATGATGCTCGCCTCTGACTGGATTATTGATGTAGGCCCGGGAACAGGTTCGCATGGTGGAAACATAGTTGCGCAAGGAGCGCCCAACGATTTTTTAAAACAACCTACACTCACCTCCGATTATCTTTCAGGCAAGAAAACTATTGAGGTTCCAAAGATCCGCAGAAAAGGGAATGGAAAAGAAATTGTGCTGAAAGGAGCTAAGGGTAATAACTTGAAAAATGTAAACGTGTCTTTCCCTCTTGGCAAACTGATTTGCATTACCGGTGTTTCGGGCAGTGGAAAATCTTCCTTAATAAATGAAACCTTGTATCCGATTATAAGCAAACACTTATATAAGTCGGAAGCTACTCCGCTCCCATATTCTTCTATACAAGGCATTAATCACATAGACAAGATTATTGAAATAGATCAATCGCCCATCGGGCGCACACCTCGTTCGAATCCGGCAACCTACGTTAATCTGTTTGCCGATATACGTAATTTGTTTGCTTCACTACCCGAAGCAAAGATTAGAGGCTATGCCCCCGGACGCTTTTCATTCAATGTGAAGGGCGGAAGATGCGAAAGCTGCCAAGGCGCAGGGCTGAAGAAGATTGAAATGAATTTTTTGCCGGATGTATATGTTGTTTGCGATACTTGTGGCGGCAAACGGTATAATCGTGAAACACTGGAAGTCCGTTTCAAAGGAAAATCCATAAACGATGTGCTTAACCTTACTGTGGAACAGGCGGTAGAATTCTTCTCAGAGATACCGCATATCACGCAAAAAATAACTACGCTTAACGAGATAGGGCTTGGTTACATTACATTAGGACAATCATCTACCACCCTCTCAGGCGGAGAGGCACAGCGTGTAAAACTGGCAACAGAATTATCGAAACGAGGCACCGGAAATACCCTCTATATTTTAGATGAACCCACTACAGGTTTGCATTTTGAAGATATCCGCCTATTGCTTGATGTGCTTAATAAACTAGTAGATTATGGAAACACGGTGATAGTGATTGAACATAATTTAGATGTTATAAAGGTGGCTGACCACATTATTGATATAGGCCCCGAAGGCGGAATACGAGGTGGAGAAGTTATTGTGGAAGGTACTCCTGAAAAGGTAAGCAAAAACAAAAAGAGCCTGACTTCCGTATACTTAGCTGCAGAATTACAATAAATTACACAATTTATGGCAAAATTGAAAAAGACGACTAAGAAAGCTGCTGATAAAAGATCAGGTGAAGTTTCCAGGGAAAAAAACTGGAACGAAATAAAGGCAACCGATTCGTGGCAAATATTCCGCATGATGTCAGAGTTTGTGCATGGATTTGACACATTAGCAAAAGTTGGACCTTGTATATCTATTTTTGGTTCGGCACGTACCAAACCGAGTCATAAGTATTATAAGTTAGCCACAGAAATAGCCTTCCAACTTACCCGTCATGGGTATGGTGTTATTACCGGTGGAGGCCCCGGCATTATGGAAGCTGCCAACAAAGGAGCGCAGGCAGGTGGAGGACGCTCGGTAGGATTGGAAATTGAATTACCTCACGAACAAAAAGACAATGCCTTTGTTGATCGCGATAAACTATTGAGATTCGATTACTTCTTTGTACGTAAGGTCATGTTTATGAAATATGCCCAGGGCTTTGTTGTTCTTCCCGGAGGCTTTGGAACATTAGATGAACTTTTTGAAGCTATTACACTTATCCAAACCAACAAGGTGGAGCATTTTCCCATCATCATAGTAGGAAAGAAATATTGGGAACCCATGCTTGACTGGATAAAAGATATGGTGATAGAAAAAGAACAAAATGCAGATGAAAAAGACCTTGAGCTATTTCATGTGGTGGATACTTCGGAAGAAGTGGTTAAGATAATTGACAACTTCTATAGCAAATATCTACTCAGGCCGAATTTTTAAAACTGATTATTTTGCCTTTATATTCAGTGTATCTACAAGATTATTATTCTTGTCAACAAGAACGTATACATCCTCGTTACTTTTCTTCATGAAATATTTTTCACGGGCAAACTTTTCCATATTAGCCGGATTTGTTTGCAGCTCTTTTAACTGCTCAATAGCAACCTGGGTCTGCTTTTCGTAATACACCTTTTGAGCCTTTAGTTGATTTTCTTTCCGGGTAAGATGTATATCGTAAATAAGGCTTGTCTGGTCGAAAAAAGCAATCCATAATACAAACAACACCGTTGCTGTAATATACCTATTACGGAATATACTGACTATTTTTTTGAGATGTTCTAACACATTTCGCTTATTTGAGTTGCAAATTTAACGGTGAAAGGAAGAATGTGGAGAACTTATTTTATTATCTTTTCAACATCCTCTTGTATAGCCTTCACACCGGGAAGTTCCTTACCTTCAATATATTCCAACATTGCTCCTCCACCAGTTGATACATAACTTACCTTATCTGCCAGGTTATATTTATTAATTGCAGCTACTGAATCGCCACCTCCAACTAACGAATAGGCTCCTTTTGCTGTAGCACTCACAATAGCATCAGCAACCACTTTAGTACCATGTTCAAAATTGCTCATTTCAAAAACTCCCATAGGCCCGTTCCACAAAATAGACCCTGATGATTCTATTACTTTTGCAAATTCTTTTTCAGTTTCAGGACCAATATCCAAGCCCAGCCAACCGGAGGGAATCTCGTTTATAGCACAAAATTTTTTATTGGCGTCGTTATTAAAGGCATCTGCTATGGCTGTATCTGTAGGGATATAGAGTTTAACGCCTTTTTTCTTAGCAGCTTCAATTACGTTCAAAGCAGTTTCTATTTTATCCTCTTCCACTAACGAGCTACCTATATTTCCACCCTTTGCTTTAATGAAGGTATATGCCATTCCACCACCTATAATAAGGTTATCTACCTTATCCATCAGGTTTTCTATTATGGCAATTTTACCCGATACTTTTGCTCCACCAAGAATAGCGGTAAGTGGCCTTTTAGGGTTTGTAAATAAATTAGAAATACTGGTGAGTTCCGAAGCCATGCAATAACCAAATAATTTATCATGAGGGAAAAACTGGGCAACAATAGTAGTAGATGCATGAGCCCTGTGTGCCGTGCCAAATGCATCGTTCACATACACATCGCCTAATGAAGCTAATTCCTTTGCAAAGCTTACACTGCCCTTGGTTTCTTCGGCATGAAAACGTAAATTCTCGAGCAATAAAACTTCACCAGGCTTTAAGGCATCGCTCATAACCTTGGTAGCTGCACCAATACAATCGTTTGAAAATTTTACTTCTACACCTAAAAGCTTGCTGAGGGATGGTACAATATGTTTTAATGAAAACTTATCTTCCGGTATATTTTTAGGTCTACCCAAATGCGACATGATGATTACAGAACCTCCATCCTTCAATATTTTTTTTAAGGTCGGTATAGCCGCTTTTATACGTGTATCGTCGGTTATGTTTAATTGCTCATCAAGAGGAACATTGAAATCTACCCTTACAAGGGCTTTTTTATTTTTAAAATTGTAGGTTTCGATAGTTTGCATGGCGTAAATTTATTAGCAATTAAAGTACAAAAATAATCGATAATTGCTTTGTTACAGGTTTATTTTTTAGCCTTTAATACCACGCATTTAAATCTTACTACTACGGGTGAATTAGAGGCATTTGACAATATAGTTACAGTTCTGTCCTGTCTGCCAATGGCATCGTTAGTATGAAAAACTACCTGTATGCTATCTTGCTTGCCGGGTAAAACAGGGGTTAGAGGTCTATTAACTCCCGTACAACCGCATTCAACTTTAGTATCAGTTATTACTAAAGGTTGATTACCTGAATTGATAAACTTATATTGAAAATGGAGTGTATCACCTTGCCGCACAAAGCCCAGGTGGTGTATATTTTTATCCATGATCATAACCGGTTGAGCAGCACAAAAATGCCCGCATAGAATTACAATAACTATATTAATGATCCGGATTTTATTCATCTCTAAATTTACTAAAAAGAAAAAGTCTGTTCAAAATAAACTTGAACAGACTTTTAAATAAAATTATATACCAATTAGTGACCGCTGGTGCTCGGTGCAGCGTTAGCAGGAGCGGCAGCAGGCGTTGCTACTGGTGGATCAGATAATACATTACCTTTAATTACCAGAACTTTTGTAGGTGGATTAGCATTACTGGTAAGAGTTACGGTTTTGGTAAATGCACCAATTCTGTCGGTTGCATAGTGAACCTTGATTTCTGAATTTTGTCCAGGTGGAATCGGTTCAGTAGGCGCGGTAGGAACGGTACATCCGCATGAACCATGAGCATTGGTAATAAGCAATGGCTCTTTTCCAACATTTGTAAATTTGAATACGCGATAACCGTCTGCATTATGAGGAATGGTACCATAATCAATGGTATCATGTTCGAATTTCATTACAGGAGCATTTGGATCGGGAGCTGCAGGAGTTGCAGGAGCAGGAGCAGCTTGTGCATATATATTACCTGATAAAGCAAGCGCTGCAATTAATGTAATGGAAGATAAAAGTTTTTTCATGATTGAATCGATTTTTTGGTTGATATTAAATTAATGATTGTCCCAATTAGAAGAAAACGGAGCCCCGCTGGTATTATTGCCCGGATCGGTAGGAAAGCTAGGCACTGCCGGTTTGGCAGTTACCTTTCCGTGAATAGATAATACTACCGGAGATTCTTTTGCATTAGAGGTTATTGTGACTGTTTTGTGAAAATCGCCTACACGGTGAGTATCATATGTTACCTTAATAGTATCCTTTTGACCGGGTGAAATAGGGTCGTGCGGCCATTTAGGAATAGTACAACCGCATGATCCATGAGCTTCTTTTATAACCAAAGGTTCTTTGCCTGTATTGGTAAACAAAAACAGGTAAGTACCATTTCCATCTTGCTCAAAAGTGCCAAAATCATGATCTTTTGTGTCAAAGGCCATAACAGGCGCATTAGGATCACTAGCCGGTGCAGAAGTTGCTGTTGCCTGGGCATTAACAAATACACAGGGAATCAACAACAAACCTATAATAAGTAACTTTTTATACATATAACATCTAATACTACGGTCGCAAATTTAATTATTATTCTTAGAAAACATTGTAAAATCTAACATTATTTAACAATTACAGGGTACTTTCAGGTATTTTTATATGTCTTTCGCGTTTGTCAATCACCCATTTATGTATATGGACTATTATATTTGAAGGCAAATTCAGTTACAACTACCATCGTAAAATGATTGAAGCATTCTTCTTCCGTCAAAGGAAGGCTATATTGTTCTTATTTATTCCCTTGCTTAGCTTGTGCATGCATTGGCATATATTCAAAACAGACCTTGTAGGTTACCATGTATGGAGGCAAACCCAAACTCAAAACACCATCCTGAGTTTTTATAGAGAAGATTTTAATATCCTTAAACCGAGAATTAGTAATCGCGGAAATGGGTCGGGTATATTTCGCATGGAGTTCCCTATTATGCAATGGGGGATTGCCTGTTTCTATAAGATTTTTGGGGACCATCTCATTATTACCCGCATACTATCCTTTATAATAGGACTATTTAGCATATGGGGAATCTACCTGTTGCTTTACAACATATTTAAAATACATAGGCTGGCCTTGTTTGGAGCTTGGTGTTTCAACTTTTCACCGGTCTTTTATTACTATACCCTCAATCCCATGCCCGATAACCTTGCACTCTGCCTCTCTATTTATGGCATGGCTTTCTTCTTCAAATGGATAGAGAATCCAGAATACGTTTATGCCATTTGGTCGGCTGCTTTTATTAGTCTATCTGTCTTATCAAAGATGCCTTTTGTGGTTTACATCGGAGGTATTGTGGTTTATCTACTTATGAATATTCGCAAAATAGGAATAAACTCCTTTATTAAAATAGGTCTTATTTTCTTTGCTATTCTCTTTCTGCCTGCTCTATGGTATGTAAAAGTAGTGGGAACCTGGCAAGGAAATGGTATAGTAACCGGCGTTCTATCTGCGGGCAAGCAAGACATCTCCAACTTGCTGGATATACTCCAGGGCAATTTAATATCTATCCTCCCGGAACTCTTAATTAACTACGGTTCATTACTCTTTTTCTTTGCCGGATTTTTTCTGCTGTTTTCTTCTAAAAAGTACAGGCATCCTCTATTCCCTTTGTTTTTTGGGTGGGGTATTAGTGTGTTACTCTACTTTTTATTTGAGATGAACATGATTAATACTGTGCACGATTATTATATGTTTCCGTTCTTACCACTGATATTTATAATTGTCGGATATGGTGCTGAAAAGTTAATTTCCCACCCAAAAAAAATATTGCGAATCGTTTCTGTAGCTGCCCTGTGTATTCTTCCCATCACAGCATTCCTACGCGCTGACCACCGTTGGAATACCATTGACCCGGGATTCAACGCCAATCTTCTTACGTATAAAAATGATTTACAGAATATTCTACCAGATAACAAACTATGTGTGGTAGGGAATGATGAATCGAGCTGCATCTGGTTCTATTATATAAACAAAAAGGGATGGGCATTTGACAATGACTGGTTAGACGAGAAAAGTTTGAAAGAAATGATTTCCCAAGGAGCTGCTTACCTATATACCGACTCAAAAAAAGTGCAACAAGATACCGGAATAAAAAGCTGTATCGATAGACTAATACTGCAACGGGGAGACGTTTGTGTATATGCACTGAAACAAGCTACACTGCAATATTAATAAGCATTAAACTACTTCATAAAGCTTGTAACCTTTATCTTATTTACTTTCCCATCAAAGTCACTACCGGAACGTATATATAGCTGTAGCCTATCCCTGTGGGAACAATCAGGCAACTTTATATAAAAAGAATACTCATTTGTGCCCCCTTGAATGCTAATGGGACTGAATAACCTTACTCGGTTGTGTTTGACAGAATTACCAATTTTAAGTTCCGAGTTTAAATAACTTTCCGAAAACCCTTTGTCAATTTTTATCTCTGCCTCAATTTTGAGCCATGCTTCTTTAGCAGGCTTATATATAGAGTCAGGCAAAATGGTAGTATTTAGTAATGCTATTGGAGTATTAGACGATACTTGCAAATGGCGAACCGTATCAATATGAACAAGTACCTGCTCTATATATCCCTTTTCATTGCTGAGATAATCATTCGTATCAATCAAACTCATATCTAAAGGAGTGGGGTGAGGATTCATGTATATGCTTGTATAGTATCTCCGGTTCATATCATCGTAGTGTAATATTGTGCGGTTATACTGTACAATCTGGAAGAGATTAACCCCAATAAGATACATTCCCAACGCATAAAACAGATATCTCCATTTTTTACCATTGATATATTCTACAAATGCAGCCAGCGGCAATGCAAACACAGGATAGGAATGCGACAAAGCACGGGTGGAATAGCTACCACCATAACGCCAATCGAACCAGGATATAATTATCCAAATATTGAGAAGACAGAACCATATAACCGATTTTTTGAATGGGTATTTCTTCATATAGAACATACCCACAATAAAGAAAATGGTAACCGGCGTATAAATAAACCAACCCTTTTCCCAACCGAAAAGCACCCGGAAAAATGGATTTAAGAAAACCCATTTGCTACCTACATTGTAGATAAAAAAACCGGAAGCAATTTGCCAATATATAAGTTGGGGCAATACCCCTAAAAATATAAACACCAAAGCATACACAACATGCTTTTTATGTTGCTTTACTAATGCCCATTTTTCACGTGCCGATTCTTTGGTGTGGGTATTCCAAAGCAAGGGAATAAACAACATAATGGCCTCTGTAGGGCGGCATATACTAGCCAATCCAATAATATAGCCAATAAGGCAGGCCCAAAGCAGCTTAGGTTTTTCATGCCACTTGATGGTAAAGTATAGTATTAATACATATAAAGGGAAAATCAGTCCGTGGCTTTGGGCGCTATCAATAGCCACATACTGAATGATGTTACTAGCAAGCATAACCAGCAAAAGCGTTATGGCTGTATTTTTATCCGTAAAAAAACGGAGTAAAATATTCCTCAGTAAAAAGACAGATAGCAAACAATACAGCAATACCCCAAACGCAATAGCATATTGATATGGCGGTGAAAACCCATCAGCTTTATAATGGCTGGCTTTAGCAATACAATGTCCGACAAAAAACAGGGGCATTTCCATAATAGCTACCCCACCCAGGTACTTAAACACATACTTATTATTCTTGTAAATATTAGCCTGATAAACCCAGCCGCCCGATACCTGGTACTTTTTGTCTATATCGGGAAACCATTTCAATTGTGTGGCATCGTTATATATAAACGCTGAAGGCAGGTACATGTAGTATCCGAGTGCATCCCAAGTGGTAACCTTCAGGGTATAATTAGGATCAAGCCCGGAGTAAGACAAACGGTATTGCATGAGCACAATACTTATGATACAACATGCAATAAGTGAATACTTATTTTTCATTCTTACAAAACTAAAAGAAAAATACATGGGAGAATTAAAAATACAATCGGTAATTGGATACTGATAAATAAGTTGTTATGTTTTTTCACCCAACTTAATAAAATAGTTCCAATCTTTAATTCAAAATGTATATTTGTAACCTACCGGATAAAAATGTCTGAAGAAGCACTAAAAGAAATAAACAGCATACGCAGTTGGGCAGAAGAAGACCGTCCCAGGGAAAAACTTATGCTTAAAGGTTCTGCAGCCCTTTCGGATGCAGAACTATTAGCTATCCTTATTGGTTCGGGTACCCGTGGCGAATCGGCAGTGGATGTATGTAAATCCATTCTGAAAAATGCCCATAATAATCTGAATGAACTGGGAAAGCTCTCTCTAAGCGACCTAAAGAAATATAAAGGTATAGGAGAAGCAAAAGCCATTACTATTGTAGCTTTTTAATTGCCCGTCGGGCATCCGACACAAATAAAAAAACCGGCACCCTATGTGGAATGCCGGTCGTATTTGCCCAATAAACCTTTCTAAATACAATCCCTCTTCTTAGTCTACATTATCGTGAAGGAACGAGTTGTTCTGTCTCAACTCTGCCTTTTTATCTTCATTTTCTGAAAGCGTAAACCGTGATTGGTTTGATTCCGATGAATGCGGAGTCTCGCCCAAATCAATGTTTCTTCTTTTGTAAGCCGGTTCGTTTTCCAGCTCAGTAATTCCGGAAGGGCTTCTCAATTTATAGCTTAATTGTTTCAGCTTTTCAATCCTTTCTTGCGATTTCCTGCGTTGTTCTTCAATAAAAGCAGGATCTGTCAAATCAACCTTTTCATTTTGTTGTTGTCTGTTTTCAACAGGCTGTTGTTGTTGAGGAATATTAAATAACAAGGGAGTACGAGGTTGGTCATCCAATGGCCTCTTTACAATTTCAAATTCTATGTCCTGTTTATTTTCTGCAATAGGGGCTATAGCTTCCATAGGTTGTTTTATGAAAGGTTCGTTACCTGGTGTTTCTTGCTTCGGAGCGGCTTCAGGTGTGTACTCAGCAGCTATTTCTATAGGTGGGTTTTTCAATACAGGTTCCATCGATTCTTGTACAGGAGCAACTACAGCGGGTGCAGGAATAACAGCAGCAGGAGCCTGGGTAGTTAGCTCATCTAAACGACGCATTACCCTTTCCGCTTTCTTTTCAGTAAAAGTTGTTACTGGGTTTGCACTG
The DNA here is from genome assembly GCA_013288205.1 of Bacteroidota bacterium. GTDB lineage: Bacteria > Bacteroidota > Bacteroidia > JABEUT01 > JABEUT01 > JABEUT01. Next base: position 11,178 of record JABDCH010000004.1, read on the forward strand.
AACCCTGTTGCAATAAGTGTAACATTTATTTTCTCGCCCAGTGTTTCATCAATACCATAACCTTTAATGATATCGGCAGTTTGACCCGCTGCTTCTTGTATGAAGTCGGTAATTTCCCCCAACTCATCCATGGTAATATCGTCAGAACCACAAGTGATATTTAATAGCACATAGCGTGCTCCTTTGATATTGTTGTCATTCAGCAATGGAGATGTGAGTGCAAGTTCTACCGCTCTGATGGCTCTATTTTCACCTTCGCAACTTGCAGAACCCATAATGGCTACACCACTTTCCTTCATCACCGTTTGAACATCGGCAAAGTCGAGGTTAACGTGTAAGGTAACCGTAATAATTTCTGCAATGCTCTTCGCTGCGGTATTCAGAATATCATCGGCATGGGCAAACGCATCCCCCAATTTCAGGTTGCCATACATTTCGCGCAGCTTATCGTTGTTGATGATAAGAATGGTATCTACATGCTCGCGGAGTTCTTTCAAACCTTCTTCGGCTTGCAATTTTCTTTTCTTCCCTTCAAATCCGAAAGGAACGGTTACAATGGCCACCGTAAGGATGCCCATTTCTTTTGCAGCTTGTGCAATCACAGGCGCTCCACCTGTGCCGGTGCCACCACCAAGACCAGCGGTAATGAATACCATCTTGGTGTTGGTGCCTAATATTTTCTTAATGTCTTCTATGCTTTCCAGGGTAGCCCTTCTTCCAATTTCCGGAAGCGAGCCTGCACCGCGGCCTTCGGTAAGGCCTGAGCCGAGCGCTATTTTTAATGGAACAGGACTAATATCTAGTGCCTGTTGGTCGGTGTTGCAAACAATGAAATCAACGCCTTTTATTCCTTCGCGGAACATATGGTTGACTGCATTGCTGCCGCCCCCTCCTACACCAATTACTTTGATGATGGAAGATCTGTCTGTTGGTAAATCGAAGTTAATCATGACTGTGTTTATTTAAGGTTATTTGGGATTATGTGTTGCTTGTTGTTATTTATTTTTTCTTGGCTGCGGCATCTACATCTTCATTGAAAAAGTTTACTGCGCCGGCATACAATCTTTCCATCATGCTGCGTTTATTTTTCACGTTAGAGTGTTGCACCACTTCAGTAACTTTTATTGGCGTAGCTTGTTCAGCCTGGATAATCTGGTTACGTTGGTTTTCATCAAATCCTTTCATAACAAGACCTACAGAGGTAGCATATAAAGGATGGCTCAAATCGAAATTTCCAGAAGCAAGGTGTTCATTCGGATAACCCACACGGGTATCCATGCCGGTGATGTATTCTACCAATTGAGGAAGATATTTTAATTGCGCGCCGCCACCGGTTACTACAATACCTGCAATCAGTTTTCTTTCAAAACCGGAATTCTTGATTTCATAATATACATGTTCTAATATTTCCGACATACGTGCATGTATGATAGCAGAAAGATTGCGAACCGATATTTCCTTGTTCTGTCTACCTTTCAAGCCTGGAATTACTACGATTTCATTTTCTTGCGATTCGGTAGGAATTGCACAACCGAATTTCACTTTCAGTTGTTCAGCCTGTGCCTGTATAATTTGGCAGCCTTGTTTTATATCTTCTGTAATTACGTTTCCACCAAATGGTATAACAGCCGTATGGCGAATAATATCATCCTGGAAAATTGCAACATCTGTTGTACCACCACCAATATCAATCAGCACCACACCGGCTTCTCTTTCTTCAGGAGTTAGTACTGCATCAGAAGAAGCAAGTGCTTCCAACGTGAGCTCGCTCATTTGTAAATGCGATTTGGTTACGCACTTTTCAATGTTGGCAGCTGCGGCAACTTGCCCGGTAATAATATGGAAATTGGCTTCCAATCGCGCTCCACCCATACCAATTGGATTTTTAATTCCCACTTCATTATCTACAATATATTCCTGTGGAAGCACTTCAATAATTTCTTCTCCCGGAGGCATGGCGAGCCTTTCCATGCTGTCGATTAAAGCATCCACATCTTGTTGCGTGATTTCTTTAGAAGAATCAATGCGGGTATAAACGCCGCGGTGCTGGAGGCTCTTGATATGCTGACCTGCAATACCTACATTTACAAATTCTATTTTAACACCCGATTTTTCAGTAGCTTCTTTTACTGCTTTTTCAATAGAGGTAACCGTCTGGTCAATATTACGCACCATTCCGCGCGCAATGCCAAGCGATTCGGATTTTCCGACACCCAGTATTTCTATTTTATTCTGTTCATTCTTGCGGCCCACAACAGCCACAATCTTGGTGGTGCCAATGTCTAAGCCTACGATGATCTTTGATTTGTTTTCCATAGAATTTATTTTTTAGTGCAGATTATTTGGTGTTTATATTTAAGATTGATAGTTGCGTATTCATTCCATTTCCCATTACGATTGAAACCGTCTTTGTAAAGCACGAACAGTTTGTCAAATTTTTGTTTCAGATCCGAGGTATCGCCTAAAATAATATGTTGGCATCCTACTCGGGGAATAAGCATAAATTCTTTGGCACTATCCACATACACTTGTGTTATTTGCGCTTTCCAGAATGCATCGCTGTTGATATAGGAAGCAATTTTATATACTGATGGCAGCAGCGAATGCACTGAAGTGTCAGTCTCCATTTTTTTTGCATTCCTGGTATAATTGAATGAATAAGGCTCATCGATATAACCATTCACAACTAATACACGCGGAGTACAATTATCAGTAAGTGGCATAAAATACCCAACCGAATCAACATAATAGCTTTCATCGTTCGCCGTCATTATACGGGCAATCGGGTTCTTTTGAGTTACCGATACATTAATATCTCCATCGAGTGTAGCATATACCTGTGCATCGATGATGTAGGAATTATCTTTCAACATGGATTCAATTTCGCGCAGGTTTATTTTATCCATGGACTTTCCTTCCAGTACGCTCTGCTCCTGTTGCACAATGAGCGCACGTATTTGCTCTGAAGTAATAAAGACGCCTCTGCTGCCTTTTTGCTGAATACTGATATTAACCGACTTGCACGGAGTACTACTTCTCTTTGATTTTGCAAATCCCAGCAATACCGATGCTCCTGCTACCAGCACAACCCAACCCGATATGATCAATATGCGTTTTTTCATGCGGTTTTCTTTAATAAAGCATTTCTCAAAGGTTCTACAAGCCTGTCAATATCACCGGCTCCCATTGTTAGCAGTATTTCCGGCATATTGGAAGTTACCACATCCACCAATTCTGCTTTTGTGCAAAGTCTTTTATTTTTCAACTGTATTCTATCAAGTAACATGGATGAAGTAATTCCTTCAATGGGCAATTCCCTAGCGGGATAAATATCAAGCAGGATGAGTTCATCTGCCAATTCAAGACTTCTTGCAAAACCATCGGCAAAATCGCGTGTACGCGTATATAGATGAGGTTGGAATATGGCTGTAATCTTCTTTCCGGGGTACATTGCTTTTACAGAACTCAAACACGCCTTTATTTCTTCCGGGTGATGCGCATAATCATCAATGAATACAAGTGAAGGAGTGTTTATCCGGTAATCGAAGCGGCGTTCAACACCTTCAAATGTTCCCAATGCTTTGCGGATGTTATCATCATCCACGTTCATCATCTTAGCTACGGCTGTAGCAGCAATGGAATTCTCTACATTATGTAGTCCATTTATTCCAAGCGAAACTGACTTGATTTCTCCATAAGGAGTCACTACATCGTAGGTATAACGGCCATTTTGAGTATTTATATTTTTTGCAAAATAATCTGCCTGTTGGTTGAGGGCATAAAATTGCGTTTTGCCTTTATGTTTGATAACCGATTGCACTTTTTCTTTTGTGATCAGGCACCCTTCTGCATGAATCCGATCGGCAAACAGGGCATACGATTCTTCCATGTTCGATGAATCGTTATATATATCCAGATGATCCGGATCGACAGATGTGATAATAGCAATATCAGGGTTTAGTGTAAGGAAGGAACGATCGTATTCATCAGCCTCTACAACCATCACTTTATTTTCATTTCCTGATTTATTCAATAAAATATTAGTGTGATAATTTTTCGAAACCCCACCCAAAAATGCCATACATTCATTTCCGGATGAGCGCAAAATATGTGTTACAAGTGTTGAGGTAGTAGTTTTCCCATGGGTACCGGCAACAGCCACGGTATAGTGCCCTTCGGTGATCCATCCAAGCACTTCTGCTCGTTTGTGTAAGTTATATTTATTATCAATAAAATAGTTTAATTCGCTATGTTCTTTCGGGATGGCAGGAGTATAAATGATTAATGTATCAGCAGGAGAAGTGTGTTCTAAAACATTTTTATCAATCAATGCAATGTCGTCATCATAATGAATCGCGATTCCTTCGTTTTCCATTTCTTGAGTTAATGAAGAAGGTGTTTTATCATAGCCACTCACTGACTTACCCAGCGATTTAAAATACCTCGCAAGGCCGCTCATACCAATGCCGCCAATGCCAACCAAATAGATATATTTTAAGGTATCGAATCTCATTTTCCTGATAGTTCAATTATTTCTTTTGCAATTCTGTTAGCCGAATCAGTTATGGCAAGCGCTTTACTATTTTCGCTTAACAACTTCCGCCAATTTGTATCATTTACAAGTTCTATCACTTTAGTCCCCAATTGTTGAACAGCCACATCATCTTTAATAACGATAGCTGCATTTCTATCCGCAAGGCTATTAGCATTTTTAGTCTGATGGTCTTCTGCCACATTAGGAGATGGAACCAAAATAGAAGGCTTACCTGCTATACAAAGTTCTGCCAGCGAAATAGCTCCTGCCCTTGATATAACGACATCGCTTGCCGCGTAGGCATAATCCATTTTTGCAATAAAATCATATACTCTGATATTGGTATATTGTTTGGCTAATTCAATAGCTTCAGGGTAAAATGCTTTTCCTGTTTGCCAGATAATTTGGATATTATTACCATTTAAAAGTTGCAGTGCATTCTTTATAGCATGGTTAATGGTTCTTGCACCCAAACTGCCGCCAATAACAAGGAGTATGCTACCTCCATCCAGTTTAAAATATTCCTTTGCTTCGTTGCGCTTAGTCGCAAGATCACTGATATCCTGCCTTACCGGGTTTCCTGTCATGATCAATTTATGAGCAGGGAAATATTTTTCCATTCCGGGATAGGCCACACATATCTTGTTGACTCTTTTCCCCAAAATTTTATTCGTAATTCCTGGATACGAATTTTGCTCTTGTATAAGTGTTGGAATATGTTTCCTAATTCCGGCCCAAAGTGTAGGTCCGCTGGCATATCCGCCTACCCCCACAATAGCATCGGGATTAAATTCAGAAATTATGTCCTTTGCGCTCCTCACACTTTTTAAAACCTTAACAGGCAGAGAAATATTCTTGAACATATTGGAACGGGAAATACCGGCTATTTCAAGGCCTTCTATCTTGTACCCGGCGGCAGGCACCTTTTCCATCTCCATCCTTCCGATAGCTCCGACAAATAATATTTCTGTCCCCGGTCTCATCTCTTCTACTGCAAGGGCTATGGCAATAGCGGGAAAAATATGTCCGCCTGTGCCACCACCGCTGATTATTATTTTAAGTTGCTGCGACAACGTTTTCTGTTTGTTTTTCTGTTTCTGATTCCTGTTCTCCTTCTCTACTTACACTCAAAATCACACCTATAGCAATACTCGAAAACCATATCGATGTTCCTCCCATACTTACTAATGGAAGCGGCTGCCCCGTTACAGGCAACAAATGGATGGCCACGCACATATTTACCATAGCCTGCAATACCAAGCTTAATGTAAGACCTATCGCGAGCAAGCTTCCAAATGTTTTCGGATTTCGCGTGGCAATCCGCACGCCCCTGAATAGCAAAGCGAGGTAAAAGAAAACCATTACCATGGCCATTACAAATCCATATTCCTCCACTAAAATGGCATAGATAAAATCGGAAGAAGCCTGAGGTAAAATATTTTTCTGCACGCTATTGCCGGGGCCTTTGCCAAAAGTTCCGCCGGTTGAAATAGCAATCATAGCCTGGTCTGCCTGGTAATTGCTTGATTTATCACCTTTTGTAAAACTTTCAATACGCGATCTGGCTGTGGCGATACGGTTGTTAATATGAGGAAACGCAAATACGATCAATATAAATAATGCCCCTCCTGCAAAGGCTATTCCCAGCGTAGTGAATATCAATTTTGCGCTTGCTCTTCCGATAAATAGAATGAACATGCAATTAATAAACAACAAACCCGCTGTGGAAATATTGGATGGAAATATTAATCCGCAGATGAGCAATATCGGTAATGTTACACTTATAACTCCCCGTTTTAAATTCCGCATGTCATCTTGCATCAACGTGATAGTTCGGGCTACATACACAATAAGTGCAAGCTTGGCAAAATCGGATGTTTGGAAGGTGAGCCCAAGACCCGGTATTTGCAACCACCGGGAAGCGCTTCCTTCATTTACTCCTTTCAGCAAGGTGAATAATAATAAGGGTACGGAGAGGATCAACGCTACCTGGAAGATGCGGGAATAATAAGTGTATTTGATATTATGGGTCAGATAAATCAGCATAAAACCAAACAATAAAATGATAATGTGTTTGATTAAAAAATACGTCGCATCACCTGACCGGCTACGGTAAGCAAGGGTAATTACCGAGCTATAAACGGCAAGAATAGATACCACAGATAACAGGAGCACTATTATCCAGATAACTCTATCGCCTTTTATATGATTCAGTATCGCTTTCATTCTATAATGCTCTTACGGCTTCTTTAAATTGGTTGCCTCTGTCTTCATAATTTTCAAATAAATCGAAACTTGCACAGGCCGGAGAAAGCAACACTGTATCTCCCTGCTTACTTGCCTTATATGCTTTCGTAACAGCTTCCTTTGCACTAGTTGCCTCTGTTATAACCGGAACGATGGTAGAAAATGCACTGATAATTTTCCGGTTGTCTTTTCCCAGGCAAACAATAGTGTGTACTTTTTCTTTTACCAGATCTTTTAAAATACTATAGTCATTTCCCTTATCAGTACCACCTACAATCCATACCACAGGCCTGCTCATGCTTTCCAGCGCGTACCATGCTGAATTCACATTAGTGGCTTTGGAGTCGTTGATAAACTCCACACCATGAATAGTAGCAACATATTCCAGGCGATGTTCAATATTGCGGAAATCAGAAAGGCTCTCCCTTATACTGTCTTTGCGAATGTCCATCACCTTGGCGGCTATTCCTGCGGCCATTGAGTTGTAAATGTTGTGCATACCTGGTAATGGTAATCTGTTTGCTGACATAGAGAATGAAGATTTATTTACATTAAAAACTAGCTCCTGATTTATTAAACTTGCTCCCTCTTCCACAGGTTGCTTTATTGAGAAAGGATATTTTTTTACGGTTATATTTCTTTTTTCAACTTCCTTACTCGTTATTTCATCATCGAGGCAATAGATGAAAGAGTCATCGGAAGTTTGATTTTGTACTATCTTGAATTTGGAGTTTATATATTCCTCCAGATTATAGTTGTAGCGATCGAGATGGTCAGGCGTAATATTCAGAAGGATGGAAATATCTGCTTTGAACTTATACATATTATCCAATTGGAAACTGCTTAACTCCAATACATAATAATCGAAATTCTCAGTAGCTACCTGGTAAGCAAAACTCTTGCCCACATTACCGGCCAACCCTACGTTCAATCCTGCCTTCTTAAAAATATGATAGGTTAAAAGAGTAGTAGTAGTTTTACCATTGCTACCTGTAATGCAAATCAATTTTGCATTTGTATACCGTGAAGCAAATTCTATTTCTGAGATAACAGGAATATTGTTTGCTTTAATTTTTTGTATCAATGCTGCACTTTCAGGAATGCCGGGACTCTTTATAACCTCATCAGCATTGAGTATCTTATCTTCTGAATGTGTACCTTCTTCATAAGGAATCTGCTCTGTTTGTAGCATTTCAAGGTACTTAAGTTTTATTTTTCCTTTGTCAGATAACCATGTTTCCATACCCTTCTTACGTGCAAGAATAGCTGCGCCCACACCGCTTTCACCGGCGCCCAAAACCACTATTTTCTTTGCACTGTTCATCGCTATCTTAATTTCAGTGTTATAATACTTACTACTGCGAGCATAATTCCAACAATCCAAAAGCGGGATACAATTTTTGATTCATGCAGGTTCATTTTTTGATAATGGTGATGCAGGGGCGACATCTTGAAAATGCGTCTTCCCTCACCATATTTTTTCCGGGTGTATTTAAAGTAGCTCACCTGTATCATCACTGATAAATTTTCAATTAAGAATATTCCGCATAGGAGCGGAAGTAATAATTCTTTCCGGATGGCAATGGCAAAAACAGCAATGATACCACCTAATGCAAGGCTACCTGTATCGCCCATGAAAACCTGCGCCGGATAGGAATTATACCATAAGAAACCTACACATGCCCCTACAAAAGCGCTCATAAATATTACCAGTTCGCTGCAATTGGGGATGTACATAATATTTAAATAATCTGCAAAAACATAGTTGCCAGACACATAGGCTAGCAGCATAAGCGTAACCCCAATAATGGCGGAAGTACCTGTTGCGAGCCCATCAATCCCATCGGTTATATTGGCCCCATTTGAAACCGCCGTTACAATAAGAATAACGATAGGTATAAAAATTAGCCATGCCCATTTTTTATATCCATCACCCAAAAATGAAATGAGCCATGAATAATCAAACTCATTATTCTTGATAAATGGAATAGTAGTTTCCATAGATTTGACAGATTTATTTTCATATTTCGGCAGATCACTGATCCCTGCTTCCTGTCCTCCAATAATGGTTTGAGGTGCACTGTGAATTTTTTCCTTCACCACCACATTGCTATTAAAATAAAGCGTACAACCAACTATGAGGCCTATTCCAACCTGCCCAAATACTTTAAATCCACCGCTCAATCCTTTTTTATCTTTTTTGAAAACCTTTATATAATCGTCCAGGAACCCTACAGTACCTAACCAAATGGTGACAGCGAGCATGAGCAATACATATACATTCTCTAACCGGGCGAGCAACAAAGTAGGAATAAGGATAGAGGCAAGAATAATAAGGCCGCCCATGGTTGGGGTTCCTTCTTTTTCCTTTTGTCCCGTCAGTCCTAAATCGCGTATCGATTCACCTACTTGTTTTTTGTGCAGCAAACGGATAAGTTTTTTGCCAAATACCATTGAAATCAATAAGGAGATAATAACAGCCAAGGCCGCACGGAATGAAATGTAGTTGAATACATTTGCTCCCGGCAAATTATAGTGTGCTCTCAGATAATGGAAAAGATAGTACAGCATTAGCTTTGCAGTAGTGTTAGTGTTTCCGTTAGTATTTTTATATCATCAAAAGGATATTTCACTCCTTTTATTTCCTGGTATTTTTCATGTCCTTTCCCTGCAAGCAGGATAATATCGCCGCGTTGTGCCAATTGGCAGGCAGCTTTGATAGCTTCCCTACGATCTTCAATAGCGAGGGATTTTTTCCTGTGCATTAACGTAAGCCCTTGCTCCATTTGGTGAATAATTTCAGCAGGTTCTTCGGAGCGTGGATTATCAGAAGTAAAAATTACTTTATCGCTTTTCTCACAGGCTATGGACGCCATAATCGGGCGTTTGGTTTTATCTCTATCTCCCCCGCAACCAACAACCGTAATAATTTTTTCCTTGCTTGCACGAACATCATGTATAGTAGAAAGCACATTCGTCAATGCATCAGGTGTATGTGCATAATCAACTATTCCGATGGTTCCATTGGGAGCCTTTGTATACTGGAATCTTCCTTCCACTGCATCCAGGCTGCTGAGAGTCTTCAATGTTTCTTCCTTGTTTTCTCCTAACAAAATAGCCACAGCATATATAGCAAGAGCATTGTAAGCATTGAAAGTGCCAATCAGTTTTATCCAGATTTCACGTCCGTCTATTGTCAAGTCAAGACCGGAAAAAGTGTTTTCAATAATCCTACATTTATAATCTGCAGCATTCTTTAAGGCAAATGTTTTCTTGGATGCTTTAGTATTTTGCAACATCACCAGTCCATGCGAATCATCTTTGTTCACTAATGCAAAAGCTGATTTTGGCAAATCATCGAAAAATTTCTTCTTGGCTTTAATGTATTCATCAAAAGTTTTATGGAAATCTAAATGATCGTGCGTAATGTTGGTAAATACAGCGCCTGCAAAGATTAATCCGGCAATTCTCCTTTGTACCACTGAATGGGAACTTACTTCCATAAAACAGTGCGTGCAGCCTTGCACAACCATCTCGTGCAATAGTCTGTTTAATTCTAACGCATCAGGAGTGGTATGGGTAGAAGGAATAACCTGATCGTTAATCTGATTTTTAACTGTGGAAAGAAGTCCTGTTTTATATCCCAGTTTGCTATATAGTTTATATAATAAAGTAGCAGTCGTTGTCTTTCCATTTGTACCTGTAATGCCCACTAATTTTAGTTTAGCAGAAGGCAGGTCATAAAAATTTGAAGCAATAATACCAAGCGCTTCGGCTGAATCTACAACCCTTAAGTATGTTGTTCCCCTGTGTCTTTTTTCAGGAATTTCTTCACAAATAATTGCGACAGCTCCGTCTTTAATTGCTTGCGTAATGAAATTATGCCCATCAACTGTCAGGCCCCTCACAGCTATAAAAAGGCATCCTTTCGAAACTTTCCTTGAATCAAATTCCACAGACGAAACGGCCATAGAGGTAGTGCCCATCACTTCCGTAAGTGCAACTTTGTATAATATGTCTCTCAACATCTTTTCCACTTACGATAGTTTTAGAGTTATTCTTTGACCTTTAGCATAGCTAGTACCCGGCTCCACAGATTGTTCTCTTACGGCACCCGAACCTATAATGTTAACCTTCAAATGGGCATTTTCAAGCAGGTAAATGGCATCTTCCGCATCCATATTTTTAAGATCAGGAATAATACCTTTTTCCAATTGCTTTTGAGGGTTCCAATCCATCGCCCGTAATGTAGAATCCTGCACGTTAAAACCGATCCATGATGCATCCGATGGAGTTTGACATTTCATATCAAGTGATTGAAAAACTTTATAAATGTCATTTGCATCGCCACTTTTCACGAAAAGATTATTATTATTTTCTGTACGCGCAGAGTCATCAATAGGAGGATCCACTTTAATGCTGCTCGCATATACTTTGTCTGCAATCTCACGGAAAATAGGGCCAGCAGTTATATTACCATAATATCCATCTGTGCTGGGAGAATTAACTATTACGATACAGGAATATTGCGGATTATCGGCCGGAAAATATCCTACAAAGGAAGCCCGATAATTCGCCTTCAATGCTACTTTATACTGCCCTTTGGAAGCAATTTGCGCAGTACCTGTTTTGCCTGCAATAGCATATACTGTATTTCTCAAATTGCTTGCAGTGCCCCGTAATACGACTCCTTCCAGCATTTTACGCAACTTTTTCAACGTGGAGGAAGAACATACAGAAGGATTCATAACAATCGGCTCAAACTTTTCTATTGCTTTACCATCTCTCGTTATGGCATCCACAAATTGGGGTTTCACCATTACTCCGTTATTAGCAACTGCATTGTAAACAGTTAATGTCTGCAAGGGAGTCATAGTGAGTCCATAGCCTACTGAGAGCCATGGAAGTGTTGTTCCATACCAATTATTGCTTCCCGGATTGGGTATGCTGGGCGCACCTTCGCCCGGAATACTCAGGTTTAAGGGGTGGTTTAGTCCAAGCCGACATAAGCCATCTACAAATTTTTGAGGCTGTGTAGCATAATGCTTATAAATAACTTTGGAAATACCTACGTTCGATGAAAGCTCGAATGCACGTTGCACATTTACCGTTGCACGTTCTTCGTCATTATGCTCCGCGTCTTTCATCACACGATCATAATAGGTATGCTGTCCGCCTTCCAGATTTACGCTATCAGTACTGTTGACAAGCCCATCTTCCATAGCCACCAATAGCGAGAATAGTTTGAAAGTTGAACCGGGCTCCATAGATTCGCCTATTGCATAATTGTATAATTCCTGGTAGGTATTGGAAGTATCCCTACGGGTAAGATTTGCAATGGCAAGTACTCTACCTGTTTTTACCTCCATTAATATCACACATCCGTGGTCGGCACGGTGAAGGAAAAGCTGTGTACGCAATGCATTTTCTGCCACATCCTGGTAATTCAAGTTGATAGTAGAAATAAGGTCGCAGCCGTTTTGCGGTTGAAGATTTTGTTCGTTGTTTAAAGGAACCCACACGCCACCCGCCGTTTTAGTCATCAGGCCCTGGCCATTTACACCTGCCAGGTAAGAGTCATACGCACCTTCTAATCCAACAGGTTGTACATTATCTCTTTCGTATCCTATAGTACGTTCAGCAAGGTCTTTGAAAGGAAGTTCGCGGCGGTTATTTTGAGCTACAATCAATCCTCCTTTATACTTTCCCATACGTATAAGCGGGAAATGTTTCATTAATAATAATTCGTCATAAGATACTGAGTGGTGAAGCATTACATATCGTTCTCCATTACCACGGGCGTTCTTCAAAATTTTAAGATATTCTTCTGAAGATTTATCCTTGAAAAGATTGGAAAGACATATACCTAACGAATCAATATTAGAGTCGAAAATGTCATCGGTCATGTATTCTGTATTTACATCCATAGCGACATCAAAATACGGAAGTGATGTAGCAAGTAGGCCGCCATCTTCGGCATAGATATTGCCGCGCACCGCCTCGATGGTGCGGAAAGAAGTAGTGAAGTTAGCTTCTTCTTGTTTCCATTTAGCACCCTGCACATGCTGTATAAAAAACACCCTGGCACAAATAGCAATCCCCAGAAAGCTCATAAGTATATATAAGAGGTATGTGCGGAGCACTATGTCCTTCTTCGCTTCCATTACTTTTTCTTGGCGGTATTGTACACTATTATTTTAGCAGGTGGCACAACTGCTTCTTTCAGCCCGATACTACTTGTTGCTTTATCAAGCTCTGATTCTTTACTTAAATACATGAGCTTATCTTCTGCTATAATGTATTGTATATGCAGTTCGGTAATGGTATTATCTAATGAATCTAGGTCTTTCAGACGGTTGTGAGCATAATAGCCATTGGCTATATAAAGCATCCCCAGGAAAGCTATATACAGAACAAATGGCAATGAACTAAGCGCTTTTTCTCCCGCCAGGAAGCCCCCGCTTATTACCGACAGTAAACCCTGCTTAGTTTTATTGGCAGATTTTTTAACTAGCGGTTCTACAGCATCAACAACCTGTTCCGAAGGATTTCCTTTGGCCAATTGTTCTTCTTTTTCTATGTCAGCGATCAACCTGTTCATGCTACTTTTTCTGCTACTCTTAGTTTGGCGCTTCTCGCCCTGTTATTCAATTCTGTTTCTTGCTCGGTCGGAATAATTGGTTTGCGGGTTACCGGATTAAAGGGGCGGATGTCGTGCCCATACATATTTTTGACTGGTATCCCTTCAAAATTCCCGGCACGCATAAAATTCTTAACCAGGCGGTCTTCGAGTGAATGATAGGAAATCACAACGAGCCTTCCACCTGTGTTTATTAATTGGGTGCTTTGCATAAGCAACTCCCTCAATGCATCTATCTCCTGGTTTAGCTCTACGCGCAATGCCTGGAATACTTTTGCCAGATATTTATTTGGATATTGCACTGGCGTGCATTCTTTAATCGCATGTATCAATTCTCCTGTAGTATGAATGTGCTGCTCTGCCCGCGCTTTTACGATAATATGAGCTAAGCGATGTGCATTAGCAATTTCGCCATATTCTGAAAAGATAAGTGTAAGTTTTGATACTGTATATGAATTAATAATATCGGCAGCGGTTTTGGTTTCAGTGGTGTTCATCCGCATATCGAGAGGGGCGTCAAAACGGGTAGAGAAGCCGCGTTGGGGGGTGTCGATTTGGTGGGAAGAGATTCCCAGATCAGCAATAATGCCGTCTATACCAATGATACCTTTTGCCTTCAACTCTTCTTTCATGTGCCTGAAATTGGCATGTATTGTATATAAATTTTTGTTTTCTTTTTTATTTTCAAGTGCATCTAAATCCTGGTCAAAAACAAACAACTTTCCATCTTTCAGCTTTTCCAATATCGCATTTGCATGTCCCCCACCGCCGAATGTTGCATCTACATAAATTCCACTCTCTTTAATATTTAACCCCTCTATACTTTCCTCAAGCAGTGCCGGCTTGTGATACATTTACAATTCTGTTTTTTTATTCCCCATCACTTGCTCTGCCAATGCTGCAAAATCATCTGAACCTTCTTTCATAAACTTATCGTACTCTGCCTTCGACCATATTTCTATCCTGTTGGAATGCGCAAAAAGAATAGCTTCTTTGTCTATCCCCGCGTATTGCATAAGGGCTTTGGGAAGCAACACACGGCCGGAGCCATCTACTTCGACTTCAGTTGCACCATTGTTGAACTTACGCACAAATTCCCGGTTTTGTTTCACAAACAGGTTTAGTTCGTTTATCTGGGCCGTGATCTTCTCCCACTCTTTGTGCGGATACAGGTTCAATTGCTTTTCAAATCCACGGTTGACCACAAACTTCTTTTGCTCTTTGGGCGGCAATTGCTTCTTCAGACCAGCAGGTAGCATCAGCCGGCCTTTCTCGTCCAATTTGCATTCATATTCTCCTATCAGTGCGCCCATGGTTGTTTTTTACAGCAGTGTAAAATTAAGTCAATTTTTCCCACATTTTACCACTTTCTCCCACTTGTTGAAAACTTTTGCCCCATGGCCTTAACAATAAGGTAATATTAAAAAGCCTGAAAAGCTTATAATCAAAAGGCTTTCGAGGGTAGTTTTAGAATAATAAAAAGTCTTCCGGGAAATATTAACCCCATGTTACGATTGTTAAAAACTCGGTACTACACAGTTTTAAAACCCGATTAAATAAGGTACTTGTTGCATTATAAATTCTGAAGTGATTGGAAAAAATGTAAAAAATAGGATACGATACTATCCAGATGTTGCTTGAAAAGAATAATACATTTGTGGGGAATAAACAATGTTATAGGTACGTATGAAACAATTGCAAAGATTATTTTCCGCTTTCATTATGGTATTTGCCGTATTGATAATTCCCTCTTACAAAACGAATGCCCAAAACTCTGACCAACCCATACCCATGGATGATTCTGTAAGAACAGGCACATTATCCAATGGCATGAAATATTATATCCGGAGAAATGTAAAACCAGAACATCGTGCAGAACTTAGATTGGTTGTAGATGCAGGCTCCATGGAAGAAGATGACGACCAGCAGGGATTGGCTCACTTTAACGAACATATATCATTTGACGGAACGGGTGAATTCAAGAAGAATGATATTATAAATTTTCTGGAGTCTTCCGGTGTCAAATTTGGCGCCGATTTAAATGCTTATACCAGTTTCGATGAAACCGTATACATGATGCAGGTACCCACCGATTCGGAAAAAGTGTTCGATAAAGCTATACAGATTATGTATGACTGGACCCATTTAAATCTATTTGATTCTGCTGAAATAGAAAACGAACGGGGCATTGTGATTTCTGAAAGGAGGCTTGGATTAGGCGCTTTCCAGAGAATGAACGACCAATACTGGCCTGTATTGTTTAAAGGCTCCAAGTATGCTTCCCGCATTCCGATTGGAAAATTAGATGTACTGCAACATTGTTCTCATGCTACCTTAAAACAATTTTACTTGGACTGGTACCGTCCTGAATTAATGGCTGTAGTGGCAGTAGGAGATTTCGATGTAAATAAAATGGAGCAGATGATTAAAACCAAGTTCGGTGATGTTCCTGATAAACCTAACCCAAGGCCACTCGTTCCTTTTCAGGTACCTGATAATAAAAAGTTACTCATTGCTAAAGCCACCGATAAAGAAGCGCCTTACACAGCCATTCAGATAGAAATAAAACATGATAAAACATATACCCGAACGATTGCCGATTACAGGAGGGATATTACCTATGATTTATTTTCAATGATGCTTAATAATAGATTACTGGGATTGCAAAAACAGATTAACCCTCCATTTTTTTATTCACGAACCACTATTAGCGGACTGGTGCGAACCAAGGATGCCTTTAGCGCTGTTGTACTTGTTAAAGACAGCGGGGTTGAAACCGGGCTGACAAGATTATTAGGCGTACTGGAGAAGGTAAAAAGATACGGATTTACCCCCGGTGAATTGGAAAGAGTAAAAAAGGACTTTATGAGAAGTAAAGAAACTGCGGTAAAAGAGGAGGATAAAACTGAATCGAGAAAATATGTATCGGAATATGTTAATGCTTACCTGGAAAAAGAGCCTGTTCCTTCATCTGATTTTGTATATACTTTTTGTAAAAATAATTTAGATAATATCTCCCTCGGAGAAGTAAATAAAGTAGCCGGAGATTGGATAACTAATAAAGGGCGCAATACCGTTATTATTATCCAGGCCCCGCAGAAGGATAGTGCTTTGCTTCCTTCAGATGAGACTATCCGCAGTATATTCAATAAAGTGAAAAAGGCGCACATCACTCCTTATGTAGACAGGATGCCCAATAGCCCGCTTATGGCAGCTAAGCCCGTACCCGGAACAATATTGGCAGAAAAACAAATAAAAGAACTAGGCATAACTGAATGGCAACTCTCCAACAATGTAAAAGTTGTTTTGAAACCAACTGATTTTAAAAATGACGAGGTCTTGTTTAGTGCATACAGGTGGGGTGGTACGTCCATTGCATCTGATAAAGACTATATGTCAGCCTCCATGTCTGCTCAAATCGAAGATGAATCCGGTATAGGTTCCTTCAATTCTACCGTACTGGAAAAAACCTTAGCCGGGAAAGTGGTGCAAGTATCACCCAATATGCAGGATCTATCACAAGGATTTAACGGAAGCTTTTCACCACAGGATATGGAAACCGCTTTCCAATTAATGAACCTCCATTTTACCCAGCCGCGCAAGGATGATACTGCCTTTTCAGCACTCATAGCGCAAATGAAGGGATTTGTGCAAAACCGCAGTAACGACCCATCTAGTGTATTTGCCGATACCATACAAACGATCATGAGTAGCTATAATTATCACAGGCGCCCCCTTACGGTAAACCTGTTAAACGAAATAGATGAGAACAAAGTATTTAATTTTTATAAAGAAAACTTTTCCGACGTCGGAGGCTTTACGTTCTTTTTCATAGGTAGCTTTAAACCTGACAGTATAAAACAATTTGTAGAAACCTATTTGGCCAGCCTGCCGGAAGGCAGCGGCGAACACAAATGGAAAGATGAAGGTGTGCGATACCCTACCGGTATAGTTTCAAAAACAGTAACTAAAGGTAAAGAGCCAAAAAGTTCTGTTCAGCTTGTGTTTACGGGACCCGCAAAATTCAGCCTTACGGATGCGCGGAATATGGAGGCGCTTTCATCCCTATTGAGCATAAAGCTGAGAGAGCAGTTGCGCCAAAAAATGGGCGATGTTTATGGCGTGGGGGCAAGAGGTACAATATCTCATTATCCCAAAGAAGAATACAGGTTTAACATCAATTTTGGTTGTGCTCCGGAAAAAGTAAATGACTTGATTGATGCTACCTTTAAAATGATTGATTCCGTTAAGCAATTTGGCGCAGGAGATGTGAACATACAGAAAATCAAAGAAACATTCCACAGACAAAGAGAAGTGGATATGAAAGATAATAAGTTTTGGTTAAATGCTATTTTGCAAGCATATAAAGACGATGAGAACCTAAACGATATTCTTACGTTTGATAAATGGGTGGATAGCCTCACCAATGATGACTTTAAACGCCTAGCCACCGAATATTTCAATATGGATAACTACGCAAAGTTTATCCTTGTACCAGAGCAGTAGAAAGATACTTTATATAATGAAAAAAGCCCCAACTTCAATAAAGAGTTGGGGCTTTCAATTTATTGCCAGTCCGGCATCGGGCCTTAGTCTTCCAAATGACCGAACTTACCTGTATTAAAATCTTCGTAAGCCTGTATTAATTCTTGTTTGGTATTCATCACAAAGGGACCATACGGAGCAATGGGCTCGTTTATAGGTTCTCCGCTTAACACCAGCAAAATGCTATCTTCTAATGCTTCGAGCGTAATGGTTTCCCCATCATTTTTAAAGAGTACAAAATGGTCGGTATCTGCTTCTTCGTTGTTTACCTTAGCTTTCCCTTCTACCACTAATATACCGGTGTTAAAGTTTTCCGGCAGATTAAATGTTAGGGTAGCGCCCTTCTTTATGCGAACATTATACATGTGCAAGGGAGTAAATGTATATGCAGGGCCTTTTACACCGTCGAATTCTCCGGCTATTACCTCCACTACTCCACCGTTATTGGGTATTTCGTATTTACCCATTTGGTCTTTTGTAATGCCCTGGTATTTGGGTTTCGACATTTTATCTTTTGCCGGAAGGTTTACCCACAGTTGCACCATTTGGAACAGGCCGCCCTTTTTGGCATATTCCTTTTCATGGTATTCTTTATGCAATATACCCGATGCGGCAGTCATCCATTGCACTTCCCCTTCACCTATTACACCACTGTTTCCGGCACTGTCGTGGTGAGCCACCTTGCCATGATAAGCAATAGTAACGGTTTCAAATCCACGGTGAGGATGTACCCCCACTCCACGCGGACTATCGGTTCCCGGAAAATCTACTTTGGAATTATAGTCCAGCATGAAAAAAGGACTCATACGGGCCAGTCCCATATCATATCCGCCCGGGAAGAAATTATGTACACGAAATCCGTCTCCTACCATGTGTGGAGCAGGTGGCGGAAGTATTTGTTGAATTGATTTAGTTTTCATAATAATTATATTAAATTTTACAATGCAAAAATACTACGATTATCCCCTTCATTTATTAATGTAGGACAAGAAATAAAGAGGTCTCAAGCCGTCTTCCTTCGTTGGGGAAACAAGGTATGAAGCTTTATGGAGACACTCATTAACAATATCTTCGCATTGGCATTACGCTCGATAGCATAGTAGGCATCATTGAGTTCATCTACCATAAAAGCACCGTTTTCATAATTTATAAAAGGGGAGAACTTAGTCATAAAATCCTGGTCGGCAGGATTAATAGCTGCAGGATAATTCAAACCGAGCAAAATACTTTGACGGATGGTTTTAATGGTAAACGCAAGGAATTGCTTTTGCTTTTCCCTGCCAATAGTGGCCGTCTCATTAACCCATTCAGAAAGCTTTAATCCGTCCATATTCAGGCATACACGCATCCATTGCTGAAAGCGCTGCATATTGAATTCGGCATCTACCTCACCTTTTACCATCATTTGGGCCAGGCGGTAATTGCCTTCACAGGCTTTTGCGATAGCCGAAGCGGCTTCTTGAGAGAGACCGTGAGTTTTTATTAAGGCTCCTGCTATTTCAATTTCCTCGCAACGCAAAACCTTGGTTAGCTGTGTACGTGAAAGTATGGTGGTAAGCATTTGGGCGCTTTCAGAAACCAAAATAAAAAGGGTTTTATCTGGTGGTTCCTCTAACACTTTCAATAATTTATTTGCAGTAGACAGGTTCATCTTTTCCGGCATCCATATTATCATCGTTTTGTAGGAACCTTCCATGGCCATCAAGCTCATCTTGTGCAAAATGTCTTTGCTTTCCTCAACCGCAATGGTAGGCTGCTTGTTCTCTGCACCAATAAAATCCATCCAGTCGCCAAGCGATAGATAAGGGTCATCCAAAAATGCCTCTGCCCATTCACGGAATAAATCAGAGCTTTTTTCCACCCCTTTTTCTTTTGATAAGGCAACCGGGTAAACAAAATGCACATCGGGATGCATGAGTTTTGCAATACGATGACATTGGCTACAATTTCCGCAAGAATCGGTTTCGGTTTTATTTACACAAAATAGATATTGAATATAAGCAAGAGCCAATGCCAATGCGCCACTTCCTTCCGCTCCCAAAAACATTTGAGCATGGCTTATTCTACCTTCATTAATACTTTTTATGATGGACTGCTTTAATGCGCCATGTCCTATTATATCCTTAAACAACATGAGAGCGAATCTACTTTTTTTCGTCCAAATGAAGATCGTGCCCCATCTTATCCCGTTTTGTTTGAAGATAGAAATGGTTATGAGGATTCGATGTGACTTCTAAGGGTATGTTCTCAACCATTTCAAGTCCGTAGCCTAATAAACCTGCCCTCTTTTTAGGGTTGTTGGTCATCAGTCTGATTTTGGATATATTCAGGTTTCTTAATATTTGAGCACCAACACCATAGTCGCGTTCATCCATTTTAAAGCCAAGCTCCAAATTGGCTTCTACTGTATCGCGCCCTTCCTCCTGCAGCTTGTATGCACGCAGTTTATTAAGTAATCCAATGCCTCTTCCTTCCTGATTAATATAAACTATTGCACCTTTACCTTCTTTTTCAATCATCTCCATAGCCTTGTGTAATTGTGAACCACAATCGCAGCGCAGAGAGCCGAAAATATCTCCGGTAACACAGGAGGAGTGCATGCGCACCATCACAGGCTCATCTTTTTTCCAGGTGCCTTTTACTAATGCTAAATGCTCCTGATCGTTTGTAGTTTGACGGTAAGCAATCAGTTTAAAATCGCCCCATTGGGTAGGCATCTTTACTTCTATGTCGCGCGATATGATACTTTCTTTGGCAAGACGGTATTCTATTAAATCTTTAATGGAGATAACCTTCAAATCAAACTTCTTAGCAATCTCCAATAATTGAGGAAGGCGTGCCATGGTACCATCTTCGTTCATCACTTCAATCAAAACGCCTACGGGTTCAAATCCTGCCAAGCGTGCCAGGTCAATGGTAGCTTCAGTATGCCCGGCCCGGCGAAGTACTCCACCTTTCATAGCCCGCAACGGAAATATATGCCCGGGGCGGCCAAAATCTGATGCCTTGGCAGATATACTGGTTAATGCCTGTATAGTTTTCGCTCTGTCATGCGCAGATACTCCTGTAGTACAGCCATGTCCCAATAAATCTACCGTAACGGTAAACGGAGTCTGATGAAGCGATGTATTTTGAGTAACCATCATTTCCAATCCCAATTCACGGCAACGGTCTTCTTCAACAGGAGCACACAATAGACCTCTGCCATGCTTGGTCATGAAGTTTACCATTTCAGGGGTAACGTTGCGGGCAGCCGTAATGAAATCACCTTCATTCTCGCGATCTTCATCATCTACCACTATAACTAATTTGCCATTTTTGATATCGGTAATGGCATCTTCTATAAGAGAAAGTTGATTTTCCATAATTCAATTTATAAAGTTTGTCAAGTTCATCAAGTTTATAAAGCTTGCACCTCAGATTTTGATTTGTAAATAGGGACATTGGAACATGCTTCGCCATACATAATACTTTTTACATACGGTTTTAATAATGCGACCGCATCTGAGAAGGCTGATAAAGGCAGTTCCTTGTCCCCACAGCCACGTATCATCACTCTTTTATCTTTATAATTTTCAGGATGCAAATTTTCCCTGAGCGATTCGGTGTATATTACCGTCTCTAAAGTATCCCTGTTTCCTGAAACTACTTTTTTAGCGTATGGCTCCAGCTCTGAAGCAATCAACATATAGGCCCATTGCGGAATGATAGCATCGGCCGTAGAAGTGATGGCAACAAACTTGTTTTGATATTTGGTCCAATCCTCATTTTTAAGGTAGGCACGAAAATCTTTTTCACGCAAAATAAGTCCCTCAAAAAGATGGTCTTTCAAGTCAATACTAATTCTTTCCCCTTCGGGATAAAAATCACCCAGGTTAAGCGGTTCCAAACTGCTATTGGCTACCTTGTTTTTTATTTCGTCAGTTTCTTCAACCATGGCTGTTTTTTGGTGGTGCAAAGTTACTAAAAATAGAGATGATAAAGAAGAGGTAAGAGATGGGTCGGTTTAAGGCTTTCAGCTTACATTTTATCACTATTTTATTACATTTGCCCTATGATTATACCAGAAGACGTAACCGAGCGCTTTTTGCGCTATGTAAAGATTGATACCCAATCAGATCCTGAATCGCCAACCATTCCATCTACAGCCAAACAAAAGAATTTGGCCAAGGTTTTGCTGGAAGAGCTAAAAGCCATGGGCATTGCCGATGCCGAATTGGACGAATATGGCTATGTATATGCCACTATTCCATCTAATACCGACAAAAACGTGCCGGTATTATGCTTTTGTTCGCATATGGATACTTCGCCTGATTGCAGTGGTGTCAATGTGAACCCTATTATCCATAAAAACTATCAGGGGGGAAACATGCAGTTACCCAATGATAAAACACAGATACTCACTCCTGATGCTCATCCCGATTTGCTTAACCAAATTGGCAACGATATTATAACCACCGACGGAACTACATTACTTGGCGCTGATAACAAAGCAGGGTTGGCTGAAATTATGGCTGCCGCTAAGTATTTAATGAATCATCCGGAAGTGAAGCATGGAGCTATCCGCATATTATTTACTCCCGATGAAGAAATAGGCAGGGGTGTAGACAAAGTAGATATGAAAAAACTGGGCGCGCAATATGGTTACACGATGGATGGTGAATCACTCGGACATATTGAAGCAGAAAATTTTTCTGCCGATGCGGTTTCCATTACCATAACCGGAGTAAGTGTTCATCCCGGATTTGCAAAAGGAAAAATGGAAAATGCCATCAAAATTGCATCTGCTATTATCGATGAATTGCCAAAAGATATACTGTCGCCTGAATCTACCGAAGGAATGGAGGGATTTGTTCATCCTACCTCTATAAGTGGCAGTTTGGAACAAGCCACACTTAAGTTCATCATACGCGATTTTGTAACGGAAGGATTAAAAGAGAAAGAAGCTCTGCTTGAAAAAATCACAAAAAAAGTATTGAAGAACTATCCACATTCAACATACCAATTTACGGTTACAGAGCAGTACCGCAACATGAAAGAGGTGATTGACCAACACCCGAAGGTTATTCAATATGCGGAAGAAGCTATAAAACGTTCCGGCATTAAAGCCCATAACCAAAGCATACGTGGAGGAACCGATGGTTCACGCCTCTCATTCATGGGAATGCCTTGTCCTAATATTTTTGCAGGGGAGCATGCTTTTCATGGCAAACAAGAATGGGTAAGTGTTCAAGACATGCAAAAAGCTGCCGAGGTGGTAGTGAATATTTGCAGGGTGTGGGAAGAGCGAAGCTAGTTAAACATTTTCAAAAAATTGAACCGCAAATTCACAGAAGTCAATTATGACCTCTTTGTTTAATTCAAACTCTTTTCTGTTTCCTAAATAGTTTTGAGAATCCGGTGTTATTTCTTTTCCCTGCTTTAACTCGGCAATAGTTATACACTTAATGTGCTTTTTGGAGACAAGAACAATATACACATTTTCATAAGGATAGTTTTTATCTAGGTCCTTGAAATTAAATTTCTCACTAGTTCTAAATTTAACTTCAACAAAATAAAATTCTTTTGTATGTGGGTTTTGGATAACAAAATCAGGCATTTTTCTAATTTGCAGTGCAACCTCTGAATGGCTACCTTTTAAAAGCTCCATTATTCCGGGAATTGTATTCTCCATCCCATAGCGGAATACATTATATCCAAGCGTAAGAAATAATTCCTGAATAAGTGTTTCTGCAATGCGTCCTTTTATCATCCCCTTACTCCAGTCATATTCTTTTTTTGAAAGTCCATAAGATTCGTCGAAATCTTCGGAGATAGTGTTATTAACTTTATCATAATAGCACTCTTTGCAAAGGCCACCATTAAATTTTGTATAAGCACCGCATTTAATACATTCAGCCATATTGTTGTAAATTATAAGTTGAGACTCTCTACTACTTCACCACCTTGGAAGTAAAAACAGAACCGGTTTCATCTGTCAGAACAACAATATAAACTCCGGCAGGAAGGTTTTGCATACCACCCAAACTAATAAGCGTATTGCCACCTCCGGCTACTTTCCACTCTTTTTGATTTACGATTTGTCCTAATGTATTGAACATTCTCACATTCACATTTTGAACGGTGGAAGAGAAAAATGAAACCGTAATATTATCACTAAATGGGTCGGGATAAACTTTGTTAAGATTAGTTATAACTTTATTTTTGGTTATTCCGGTTAGTGCTGTTAAAATGGTTCTGGCAAGGCAAAAATCGGGAATGCCATATCCTAAGAGGGAATCAGGCTGGGTATATTGGCTTGCACTTTCGCGGATAGCCTGCATTACTTGTACACAATTAGCGTTAGTATCAGCTTGCCACAAACAGGCAGCAGCACCTGCAATAAGCGGAGTGGCAAAAGAAGTGCCGCTTCCGTATGTAACCCCGCCACCAGGAGAAGCCAACGCAGTATTTTCACCTTGTGCACCTACATCAGGTTTTAGTCTACCATCGGAAGTAGGACCAGTAGAACTGAATGGAGCATAATTTTCATTAGCATCAACTGCACCTACGGTGAGTATGCTGTCGGCATCGCCCGGAGATGAAACATAACGCCAGGGAGAAGACCCAAGATTTCCTGCTGCTACGCAAACAACCATGCCTTTTTCTACCGCTATGGTGGCGGCTCTACTCGCTACAGCTACTTTACCATTCATATCGGCATATGTATAATTGGTATTTGGATCATCAAATGTGGTATATCCCAGTGATGAAGTGATTACATCGGCTCCGGCGCTGTCAGCATACTCAGCACCAGAAGTCCAGTTATCATCTTCAATCTGGTATTCGCTTTGAATATCCTCTGTGCGGAGCAAATAAAAATCAGCATCTACAGCATCCCCTAAAAATTGTCCCGGAAGATTTCCGGCCATGCACGATAACACCATCTGACCATGGTAATCTGCATTATTGGTATCATCATACACATTAGTATCTTCCCAAACAAAATCCCATGTTCCCAATATACCCGACCTGTTATATAAGCTGTCGAATGCTGGAAGCTTATTAGCAATGCCAAAGCGCGCATCAATTTGTGCAATGCGTTTGCCTTTCCCACGAAAGCCCGTATTATTAAGACAATCAATGCCAATCATGTGCCGTTGGTTGTTTGAAGCACTATCAAAAGCAGCACTGTCTATACTATTTCGCTGCATAGGAGAGCGCGTATTTATCACTTCAATAAAATCATTTTTATTCTGCCCGGGGCTTATTATGGTTACAAACTTTGAGCTCTTCACAAATGGTAAGGCTCTTATTTTTGTCATCGCAGCAGCCGTATCGGAAGCGCTCACA
This sequence comes from Bacteroidota bacterium, assembly GCA_013288205.1. Lineage (GTDB taxonomy): Bacteria > Bacteroidota > Bacteroidia > JABEUT01 > JABEUT01 > JABEUT01. The sequence goes on from JABDCH010000004.1 coordinate 36,476, forward strand.
GCATCAATGCTAATAGCATTAAACCATCGCGAGCGGTTTAACAATTTCACTCCTTTAGAAACTACACTGTCAATGTAAGCAGGATTCGGAGGCAAGTCGTTAATCTTTATCGGTATGTTATATTTTGTACGCCGCTGGATTGCCCGTGTCGACAGATACACAGAAGGCTTACCAACAGAATACGGACTATTATTTTTATCTGTAAATTGTATCCAATATTTATAATAAGACTGTGAAAATAAATGGCATTGGATAAGCAGTGAAATAAAAAAGAGAAATCGCTTTTTCATGAAAGAATCAAGGTGTTACGGAACCAGTTTTTTCCCTGTAAATAACATTCAGCAGGGTCGTGCCCACCACTTGCAAAGTAGATTTATCTATTACGCTCATATTATCGCTATGCTTGTGATGGAAATAGGGATAGTCATGGGTTTTCACATCATAATGAACAATATCAATGGTTGGAATATTTGCCAATTTATTTATGTATAAATGATCATCAATGGTTGGACCGGTCCTATCTTGTGTGAAATAATTACCATAGCCTATACGTGCTGCAATATCCCAAACTTTATTTACAACTTGAGGGGCAAAAGAATCAGAGGTACCCTCTCTTGGGAACAAGGCATTCTTGCCACCTACCATATCCAGCAATATCCCGTAACGCGGCATGATATAATTGGTAGGAAGATTCCGGGCCCAATATTGTGAACCCGTGCACCAGGTATTATCTTGCACAGGATATTTAGTATCCTCTCCATTCACTCCATCTTGCTGACCGTAATCTTCCAAATCAACAAACACTAAATCAACGCCAATACCTGCGTTTTTCAAATGATGTGCAAGTTCTAACAATACGGCTACTCCGCTACCTCCATCATCGGCGCCGTCAAATGGCTTGTCAGGGTCAACTGTATCCATATCGGCCCAGGGGCGGGTATCCCAATGCGTACATAACATTACACGTACATTATTATTAGGTTCCGATTGTGCTATTATATTTTCAAATTTGAATTGTTTTCCATCAAATGTTCTTGCCTTCGATTCTTGAATGATAGGATGCAAACTGTCCTTGGTTAGTTGGGCAACAATAAAATTGAGGCACTCTTGATGCGCTTTTGTTCCCGGAATACGGGGACCAAAATCAACCTGTTCCTTCACATAGTTATATGCGCTATCCGCATTGAACGAAGGAACTGTTACTGCTATCTCAACAGCTCTTTTCGCCGTATCGGATGAGAAAACAGCCGCACCATTTTCATTATGATGACATCCATTGAATAATATGAATCCTGGCAATATCGCCAGCAAACTTGCTGCAATTACTTTATTTTTTCTTTTCATATTTCCAGGTTGTTTTATCGGCTGAATCTTGCAAGGTAACAAAACGGGAGAGCATGTTCCGTATTGCATCAGCCAATGAGAAGTCTTTTTTTCTTTTCGCTTCGTAACGCATTTCCAGCATACTATCTACCAGTTTGCCGAAATCTTCATTATTCTGAGTAGTATCCTCTTCCGGAATAAGTCCTAATATATCGGTATAGAAAGTGCAGTAGGCATTTTTAAATTTTTCAAATGTTTCTTTGCTTACGCCTTCTGTTTTTCCACTTGTGGCAAATTGATTTACTACAGGTGAAACCTTGAACATATTGGAAATAACAATAGCGGTATTGATATCGTCATTCATGGCATCAATACATTCCTTTTCAAAGGACGACAATAATTTTTCTGTATCATCCTGGATAGTTGCTCCATCCCAATTCATATCTTTCAGCGAGAGATATACACCACTCAATCTGTCGTATGCTTTTTCGGCATCCTGCAATCCTTTGTTAGAGAAATCGATTGGGTTCCGGTAATGCGCCTGTAGCAAACAAAACCGCAATGCCATGGGACTATAAGCCTTTTCGAGCAAATGATGGTTCCCACTGAAAAGTTCATCCAGCGTAATAAAGTTATTGAGTGATTTGCCCATTTTCTGCCCGTTAATAGTAAGCATATTACTGTGCATCCAATAGCGTACAGGCTGCTTGCCGTTGGCCCCCAATGACTGGGCTATTTCACATTCGTGGTGCGGAAAAAGCAAATCCATTCCACCACCATGTATATCAAAAGTTTCGCCTAAATATTTTGCACTCATGGCCGAACATTCAATGTGCCAACCCGGGAAGCCTTCGCTCCAGGGCGATGGCCAGTGCATAATATGTTCCGGCGCTGCCTTTTTCCATAAAGCAAAATCAAGTGGATTTCTCTTTTCGCTCTGTCCGTCAAGTTCACGGGTATTATGCTGCAAATCTTCCGTTACTCTTCCCGAAAGTTCTCCATACGGATAATCTTTTTCAAATCGTTGCACATCAAAGTAAACGGAACCCTGCGATACATAAGCATATCCGTGTTCGATAATTTTTTCAATCATTACTATCTGTTCAATGATGTGGCCTGATGCACGGGGTTCAATCGACGGTGGCATGTTGTTAAGTTGCCGCATATTTTTATGGAAGGCAAGCGTATAAAGTTGCACTATTTCCATAGGCTCCAGCTTGTCTAGCCTCGCTTTTTTGGCTATTTTGTCTTCACCTTCATCGGCATCGTTTTCCAAATGCCCCACATCCGTAATGTTTCGCACATAGCGTACTTTGTAGCCTAAATAAAGCAGGTAGCGGTATATCACATCAAAGGCAGTATAGGTGCGCGCATGGCCTAAGTGGGAATTACCGTAAACCGTTGGTCCGCATACATACAAGCTTATGAATGGCGGATGCATCGGAGTGAAAAGTTCTCTTTCCCTTTTAAGGGTATTGTAGATATATAATTTTGAATCGGTCATTGTTGTTCTATTAATATTTCTCGTTTCTGTATGAATGCCTAGAAGACACTGCCGCTTTAATATCTTCAATGGTTCCTCTCGGAACCGCATTAATTAAGCGTTTTGTATATTCCTTTTGCGGATTAAAATAGATTTCGTCTGAATCTCCCATCTCCTCTATTTTTCCATTGTATAGCACAATCATGCGATCTGAAATAAATTTAATAACTGAAATATCATGCGAAATAAACAAATAAGTAAATCCGAAATCCTTTTTCAGTTCCGACAGCAAATTTATCACTTGTGCCTGAACTGACACATCTAATGCCGAAATACATTCGTCGCACACAATAAATTCAGGGTTAAGAGCCAATGCCCGCGCAATACAAATACGTTGCCGCTGCCCACCTGAAAACTCATGCGGATACAGATTAAACTGCGATGTATTCATATTTACGCGCTCCAGCAATTCAATAGCCCTTGCCTTGCGTTCTTTTTCACTATTCAGAATTTCATGCACCCGCATGGGCTCCACAATCGATTCGCCAACAGTTAAATGAGGGTTGAGCGATGAATAGGGATCCTGGAAGATAATCTGCAACCTTTTTCGATACTGACGCATTTCTTCCGTGGAAAGCTTCCGGATATCTGTTCCTCTATAATTAATGCTGCCCGATGTAGGTTCTATTAAACGTAAAATAGTTCTGCCTAACGTTGTTTTACCTGAACCTGATTCCCCAACAATACCCAATATTTCACCGGGGTATACATCAAAACTAATGTCATCTACCGCTTTTACATAATCAATAGTCTTACCTAAAACGCCCTTATGAATGGGAAAATATGTTTTCAAGTTTTCCACTTTCAGCACTGGCTCTAACGCATACAGTTTTTGCCGGGAATTTTTTCTTTCCTCTGGCGTGATGATGTTTTTATCCGATAAAATATATTCAGTTTTATTACTGTCATCCAGAAAATCTTTAACTGTTGGCAGAATATGTAAGTGTTTATACAATGGCGGACGGCAGGCAAGCAATCCCTTGGTATAGGGATGTTGCGGATTAGAGAAAATATCTAAAATGCTACCCTGCTCAACAATATCGCCCTTATACATTACCAGTGCTTTGTCTGCTATTTCGGCAATCACGCCCAAATCGTGCGATATAAAAATAATGCTCATATTATTCTCTTCCTGCAATTCCTTCAACAATTCAAGAATAGCTTTTTGAACTGTTACATCAAGTGCCGTTGTGGGCTCATCTGCAATCAGCAACAAAGGGTTGCACGATATAGCCATGGCAATCATCACCCGTTGCTTTTGCCCACCCGAAAGCTGGTGCGGATAAGAATCCAATAGGGCTTCAGGTCTTGGAAGTTTTACACGTTTAAATAATTCCAAGGTACGGTTGCGGCCTTCATTTTTAGAGACCTGCTGATGTAACATAATGGCTTCCATTACCTGGCTTCCACAGGTTAGCACAGGATTTAACGAAGTAAGCGGTTCCTGGAAAACCATAGCAATTTCGTTACCACGAAAACTGCGCATTTCTTTTTCCGACAGGTTTTGAATGACTGTTTTCCCCTGCCTGGAGTTAAAAATAAGGTCTCCGCCCGAAATTTTTCCCGAGCGTGGCAGAAGACGCATCAGCGCGAGCGATGAAACCGTTTTCCCTGAACCGGATTCTCCTACTATACCAATACATTGTCCTTTTTCTACCGAATAACTTATCCCGTTAATAGCTTTAACCAGGCCTTTTTCGGTAGCGAATTCAACTGTGAGGTTATTTACTTCCAGCAGCGTGTTATCCATTTTATCGAAGTAAATAGATTGATGTTTTAGTATTCTTCACTATAAAACACCAGCAAAAGTTTTCCGTAATCGTACTCTTCGCTCTGGTCACTCAGGGTTACCCATTGTTTTTTTCCATTGCGCGTGGTGCTCCACACCCGGCTGTCATTCTGGCTCGCATAGTCTCCATATTTTGAGTTGAGGTAATCCGTAAGTCTGCCCATGATATTGGCAGCAGCAGTGTCGTTTGCCAGGAAAATATCCTCATCTATTTCATTCAGTTTTCCTTTATCAAAGTAATACGTAATCGTAAAATAGTTAACAGAATCTATAGGCTCACTCACAGAATCAGGATGCAGCGTATCTACCGGCATGGAATAACTTATGTCGCCGGTATCATTTTCATCAGGGATTCTCTTTTCAGAATGAAGTACTGTTTGGGTGTCTGCCCCTAATTCAACCGATCTAAAAAAATTATTACCATTCCCTATAAGCAGGGTTACTATATCTATTTTCCGTTCATTTTTATCAGGTGCAGCAATATAGTTAGGCCTGGATGAATTATTGCATCCAATATAAACCAACGGTAAAATGAATACAACAAAAATGTAAATCCATTTTATTTGAGAAATATTTTTATGAAAAGCAGAGAAATTCACTCGTAGGATTAACTGGTAGCAAAAGTAAGAAAACCCCGCCAATAAACCGATTAATTAAACAATATCTAAATATATCAAGGTGTTATGAACTTACCACCACCAATTATAATCATTGAACGGGAGCTTCTTATAAGCAGCTTCTATATTATGATGGTTTTGTTCTCCTTTCATTGTCAATTCATTATTGGGAAGTAATTGAAAAATACCCTTAAATATGGTGCTTGCACTTTCTATTTTCCTGTCGTATTCTGTATAACGGGTGGCTGCAATTCTAATGGAATCGTGCTTGGGATAAAACACCACATTTGCACCCTGCTCGCTATCTTTTCCATTTACAATAGACGTATATCTCCTGTCTTTTTCTTTGTATATTTTTTTATACCAGGTGGCCGGGATGCTATCCATGCTGATTGTTTTGTTATCCACCTTTAGAGCAGTCAGAACATAAGCTCCGTTGCCATAGAGAAAATCCTTCCTATTACGCAGGTAAGACATGGTTTTAAGTCCAATGGTTGAAATAATAAATACCCAGAATACTATCTTTATTACTAAGATGCCTCTCCTGCGATTGGCTGTTATAGCTTTACTTGATGTACTTATTTTTTGCAATAATTCTTTTATTTCATTTTTATAAGAATATATCACAAATACATTGAAAATAGTCAACAATGAAATAGCAAATAATGTGAATGGGGATATCCTGTTAAAAATATTCGTCACCAATACATTGGCAACAACAGGAAGCATGGTAACGGCTCCGATAAAACGGGTTCTCCTAAAGAGTAGCAATAAGGCAGGGATAGTCTCCAAAAGCCCCATGATGAAAACCTGCACATTGGACCGTCCGAAGTAGTACCATGTTAAGGTATACGAATCTACATCGCTTAGTTTGGTATCTAATCCTTTATAGAAAACAACAAACTGTTTATTTATCAGTTTATCAACCCCATAGAAAAGCATAATGTAACCTATTATGTAACACAGTATTACAATCAAATAGTATTCAAGCTTATCGAGGTTATTTTTCCTGCCAGATAAATAAACGAGCAATAGGGGAACGACAAGGATAACAAACAAGACAAAGAATCCGAAAATCGGATTTGTTAGTAATTCCTCCAAGGTGCTATCACTAATAAAAAAAACGGATAAATAAATAGTTAGTAACGGGCAAACCGCGATGGTGGTAAGTAAAGCTGCAGTATAATAATATCCTTTACTTTTCAGGGGAGTTGTATTCATGCGTATGCCATTTTATTTGGTTATACGAAAATACAAAATTCTTTATAATGAATACATTTTACCCGGCAATGAACGCAAAATTCCTGCAAACTCAAGGGTAAGCAAATATGTAGATAAATTACCGGGAGATAGATTTGCTTGTATGGCGATATCATCTATGTGCATAGGCGCGCCTTGCGCCTGCAATGCCTTCACAATAGCCTCTTCCTGTGGTTTTAAGTCGTTAAATAAAGCAACTTGGGGTTTCTTCTTCTTTTTAGTGTTCTTCCAACCCAGGCTATCCAGTAAATCATCGGCTGATTGAATAAGACCTGCTTTATTTTGCCTGATTAGCTTATTGCACCCTTGTGAATAAATATCTTCGCTGCGCCCAGGAACTGCAAATACTTCGCGGCTATAAGAGAAAGCAATATCTGCAGTAATGATTGCCCCACCCGCCCACTTTGATTCCACTACAACCACTGCATCCGATAAACCTGCAATAATGCGGTTTCGTTTGGGGAAATTTTCAGGCGCCAATTTTGTTCCGCTGATGAAATCGGTTAACAGTCCTCCATTATCGAGCATCTTTTGTGCAAGATTAAAATGCTCTGCCGGGTAGATAGAATCAAGGCCATGCCCCACAACCCCTATAGTTGGCAATCCAAATTTTAAGGCTGCTTTATGACTTGCAGCATCAATACCATACGCAAGCCCGCTGACAATTAATACTCCTGAATCCTTCAGTCCGTCTACTATTGTGTCGCACATTTTTTTGCCATAGTCGGTTGCATTCCGGGTTCCAACCATAGCCACTATGCGCTCGGCATTCAGGTCGGCATTTCCCTTATAATATAAAACAACCGGGCAATCATTGCACTGTTTAAGCCGTAAGGGATAATCTTTGTCTAAATAAAAAAGAGCGCGAATATTATTTTTTTCAATAAATGCTATTTCCTTTTCAGCGTGGTGAAGAATATCCTGGTTTACGATTGCTTCGGCTGTAACAGCGCCAATATCCGGTATCTTCAGCAGGTTTTGTTTCTTTTCTTTAAACACAGCTTCGGCGCTGCCACAATAGGATATAAGCACTTTTGATGTAACATCTCCAACATGGTCAATAAAAGTAATTCCGATTTTATAAAGGAGGTCCTTATCCATAAAGTTCTGTAGGAATAGAACAGATTTAATTCAGCTTCTGGTATGCTTGCCACCAGCGGTCGGGCATTTCTTCCGAACAAGCAAGCAAATAATCATCGTATGAACAAGGCACTAAATGATGTCGCTCAAATTTCGATTTATCATCATCTACTTTAAATGGTACCTCCATCCACCAACGGTCTGTCTTAAGGCTTTTATAGAACACCAATTCATGGCCATCCGCTTGGCCTTTTGTAATGGGCTGGGGTATGGCCACCCTGTATTTCATATAATCTTTCCCGACAATAACCGGGAAATCATTCTTGCGGTTTGAAACCCCTTCTAAAAAGTACCATATCATTTGGGCAGCGAGATGAGCTGTTTGCCCACGATTGTCCAATTCAGGATTAAGCTCATAAATGCCCATCGAAGAGAGTTTATCGCTCATTCCTGCATAGCGCATAATCTGGCAGGCTTCTTCACCATACAAACCATTGGGGGTAGTGTTAACACATGCCGGAGCATCTGATTGCCGGATAGCGGACATATCGAAACTTAATATATCGGCACTCCTTACAATGGGTTCCGCTTCCTCCATTTTCGATTGAATATGTCCAAGACGGTACACATCGAAATACATTTTTTTCAATGTTTCTATTTCGGCATCATTTACAAAATAACTTTGATAAGCTGCAAGACTCAAATTGAAAAGCAAGGCCGATGGATGCTGAATAATAGTATGCAGATAAGAATTGCTATCAATGCTTTCTTCTGAATCACCTAAATCAATTTTTCGGTCAATACAAACAAGATTTACGCTTTGTTGCAATTTTTGATAGGCCAGGTAATTGGCATAGGTCAAATCCTGGCTACCACCGATAATGATGGGAATAATATTCTTCTCTAATAGCTCTGAACAAACAAATTGGACGGCATGATAAGTATCACTTACAGAATTGCCAAGCCGTAGATTCCCAATATCAGCTAATGATATTCCTGAAATGACAGATAGCTTGTAAAGATATTCCCGTACTTTATCGGGTGCGTTAGAACAACCTTCATTATTGGCTGAATTGCGTGATTCGCCAACACCAATAAGGACTGCCTTTACTCTATCTAAATCCGGAAAAGAAGAAGGTTTATATGTCTTAATATAACTACCCCATTGGTGCGCTTCATAAGGCTGAACTTCTATATCAGATGGTATGAGGTAGCTTTCTATTTCCATGAATCAGATTTTACTTCCCCGCTTTTTTTCTTGGAGTAAAGCCTCTTTTCTTTTTTCCTGCTGATGTATCGTTTTTAATAATCTCAAGGCACTCTTCGAGGGTTAATAAAGCTGCATCTTTACCTTTCGGAATTTTATAATTATTCTTATCCATAGTAATATATGGTCCGAAGCGGCCCTTGAGCACTCTTATTTCAGGATCGTGCGCAAATACGTTAATTGTCTTTTCGACTTCTTTCTGCCTCTTGTCCTTAATCACTTCAATAGCTCGTACTTCATCTATCGTATATACATCATCTTCTTTCGGAATAGAATAGAACTTACTATCGTGCCGGATATAAGGACCAAAGCGGCCAATACCTGCGCTCATTTCCTTCTCTTCGTAAACACCTATTTTACGAGGCATTTTGAATAAGTTGAGGGCTTCATCCAAGGTAATGGTTTCCATACGTTGGTCAGCACGTAATTTGGAGTATTTGGGTTTATCTTCTGCTTTAATCTCTTCGTCGTCTTTTGCAGTAATGTCTCCGATTTGGATCATAGGTCCATACCGGCCTATTTTAGCATATACGTTTTTACCATTAGCATCTTGTCCAAGCAATCTTTCACCCGAAGCTCTTTCCTTTACGGCAGTTGCTTTTTCAACGGTGATGTGGAAGGGATTATAAAATGTATGAAGCATTTTTGTCCACGATAATTTGCCTTCTGCAATCGTATCAAACTCTTCTTCTACATGAGCTGTGAAATTATAATCTAGTATTTCGCCAAAGTTTTCAATCAGGAAATCGGTTACAACTGAACCAATATCGGTTGGGAAAAGTTTAGATTTTTCGGCACCGGTAATTTCAGTTTTGGTGGTCGATTTTATCTCCCCGTTTTTGAGTGTGAGTACCTTATATGGTCTTGCCGTTCCTTCTTTATTTTCTTTTACTACATATCCCCTTTTTTGCACAGTTGTAATGGTAGGCGCATAGGTAGAAGGCCTGCCAATGCCGAGCGCTTCCAGCTTTTTTACAAGACTTGCTTCAGTATATCGTGGTGGGGAAGAAGGGAACCGTTGAGTAGCATTTGCTTCTATAAAGTTCAGTTTGTCATTTGCCTTCACCGCAGGGAGCGTTTCTGATTCTTGTTGTTGCTCTTCCACATCATCATCCGATTCAGAATAAACCCTTAAAAATCCATCAAAAGTGATTACTTCTCCGGTTGCTATAAAATTATCTTGTGTTGCATTTTGCCCGATGGTGATAACTGTTTTTTCAATTTCAGCATTGGCCATTTGCGATGCAATAGTGCGCTTTCTAATCAGGTCATACAGCCGTCTTTCTGTATCATTATGACCATCTATTTCTTTGGCTGAAAAATCCGTTGGACGAATAGCTTCGTGGGCCTCTTGTGCACCCGAAGACTTGGTTTTATATTGTCGTGTTTGAGCGTATTTGGGGCCGAATGTTTTTTCAATTTCTTCTTTAGCTCCGTTAATGGCCTGTTGCGAGAGGTTTACGGAGTCGGTACGCATATAGGTTATATCGCCTCGTTCATAAAGGCTTTGTGCCACACGCATTGTTTGCAGCACAGAAAAACTAAGCTTGCGGCTCGCTTCCTGTTGTAGGGTTGAAGTGGTAAATGGCGCAGATGGAGAACGTTTAGCCGGTTTCTTTTCAAGATCTTTTACAGAAAATTCCGCTCCTTTTATTTTGGTAAGAAAATCGTTTGCCTGTTGTTCATTAGTATATCTCTTATCTAATTCAGCATGGAAATTGGCGCCATTGGCATTGAATAATCCATCAACTTTAAAATAGAATACAGATACAAAACTGTTTACTTCCCTTTCGCGCTCCACTATCAGTCGCACAGCAACAGATTGAACTCTTCCTGCAGATAAGGATGGTTTCACTTTTCTCCATAATACTGGTGAAAGTTCATATCCTACTAACCTGTCTAGCACACGCCTTGCTTGTTGTGCATCTACCAGGGCTTTATCTATACTGCGAGGATGTTTAATAGCTTCTTCAATAGCGCTTTTGGTAATTTCATGGTAAACCACTCGGCGGGTTTTACTTTCTTTTACACCAAGCTCTTCGAGCAGATGCCATGCAATGGCCTCTCCTTCCCGGTCCTCATCCGTTGCAAGCCATACAACTTCAGCTTCTTTGGCCAGTTTTTTTAATTCGCTTACTACTTTCTTTTTATCGGGGGAAACAACATATTCAGGAGCAAAGTCGTGGGCAATATCGATACCTATGCCTTTTTCAGGCAGGTCGCGTATATGTCCGATGCTAGACTTGACTATAAAATCTTTCCCAAGATATTTTTCGATCGTTTTTGCTTTCGCGGGCGACTCTACAATCAATAAGTTTTTAGCCATCTCTTCAATTAGGAATTAACAGTTAGGAATTAGTAATTGGATTACGGAGGGCTCGAACTTCTGATTCCTAATTCACAATTTTAAATTATATAATTCGGGTTGCAAAGTTGAATATCTATTTCGGAATAACCAAACTTTCTCCAAAAATAGCTTATAATCAACATGTTTACAAATCAGAAACAACCCTTCCGAACACCCCGAGGGGTAATTTGTACCCCGATGTCGATGGTAAAAACAGCTCCCCAATTTGCAGGTTCTTGTATTTTTTCTTCAGCAGGTTTTCAATAATTAATGACGAAAATCCAAGTGAATACGTATTGAGAATCAGCAGGTGTTTTTCAGGAGCCAAAATTTGCAAAACACTGCTTACCATTTCATTCAGGTTATCTTCCAGTTTCCATTGCTCTTTATCAGGGCCATGTCCGTATGCGGGAGGATCTAATATAATACCCTGATATTTGCTGCCACGTTTCATTTCACGTTTTACAAATTTCATAGCATCTTCAATCAGCCAGCGTATATTATCCAAATTTGAAAGCTCCATATTGTTTTTTGCCCAGCTAACCACTTGCCTCACTGCATCTAAGTGAACTACATCCGCACCTGCTGCTTTGGCAGCTAAAGAGGCTCCCCCGGTATAAGCGAACAAATTAAGGAAGCGTGGTTTTTCGGCTCCTTTAAAAGAAGACATATTCCTATATATATAGTCCCAGTGAACTGCCTGTTCAGGGAAAATGCCCACATGCTTAAAAGAAGTCAGCGATAATTTGAACCGTATTGTTGGGCCGTTAGGCAGATTATACCCTACTTCCCAATTATCGGGCATGGTTTTCAATTTATCCCAATTGCCGGCATAGCTTGAATTAGGAACAAAACGCACATGTGCTTTCTTTTCCCAATCGGTATTGCTTAGCGCTTTATTCCAAATGGCCTGTGGTTCGGGACGGATGGTTATATATTGCCCAAAGCGTTCCAACTTTTCAAAGTTGCCGCAATCAATAAGTTCGTAATCGGTAAAGTTGGAGGGAGATAAAAAATCCATGATTTAATTTTGATAATTTGCTGATTTGATAATTGTACATCTTTATTATCAAATATTGTATGGCCAAAATGGCTGATTAATCAATATGTTCGTTGCGCTCGCAGTAGTCTATAATCTTTGCTGCTATATCATTACCTGTTACTTTTTCAATGCCTTCTAATCCGGGTGATGAGTTTACTTCATTCACAATATAGCCACGTTTGGTTGGCAGCATGTCTACGCCTGCAACACCTAAGCCTAAATGCCTGGCCGATTTTATAGCGAGGGCTTTTTCCTGGCTGCTTAGTTTCACTACTTCAGCGCTGCCGCCTCTATGTAAGTTCGAACGGAAATCTCCTTCTGCCCCTTTGCGTCTCATAGCGCCTACTACCTGCCCGTCTACTACAAAAGCGCGGACATCAGCACCCTGGGCTTCTTTCACAAATTCCTGTACCAATATATTTACCTGCACATCTAAAAAGGCTTCAATAACTGATTTAGCCGAAATGCGTGTTTCAGCCAATATAACACCTAATCCTTGTGTACCTTCCAACAGCTTAATAATAACGGGTATTCCACCTACCTGGTCAATTACATCATCTACGGTACGAGGCGAATATGCAAAAGCCGACTTAGGAATAGGTATCCCAATTTTAGCTAACTGTTGCAAACAACGGAGCTTATCTCTCGAACGCACGAGGGCTTGAGATTCTACTGCTGAAAAGATTTTCATCATTTCAAACTGGCGCACTACAGCAGAACCGTAAAACGTTACCGATGCCCCAATGCGGGGAATAATAGCATTTACATCGGTTACTTCCACGCCTTTATAATATACGTGGGGCTTGCCTTGTTCAATTACTAATACACATTTCAGGTGATCGAGCACAACCATCTCATGGCCTCTTGCAGCTCCCACTTCTACCAGGCGTTTGGTAGAATAAGATTCAGGGCTGCGTGATAATATCGCGATTTTCATAGTTTATATAGTCCTATAACTCAACAAACATACGGAAAATTCACATATCCCAATCTTAAGGTAATGTTAAGTAAAAGTATATGGTATAACTTTGCGTCTCTTTTAAAGCATGAACGATTTTTACGATATGATATATGAGGTTGCCCGGCAGATTCCAAAAGGACGGGTAACTTCGTATGGAGCTATTGCCAAATACCTCGGCTCGTCACAATCGTCCAGGATGGTGGGATGGGCTATGAATAACGCCCATTCCCAGAAGCCTCCGATACCCGCGCATCGTGTAGTAAACCGCTTAGGGCAACTTTCAGGCAAACATCATTTTCCGCCTCCGGGGATGGAAGCTCTGCTGAAAAAAGAAGGCATCAAGGTGAAAAAAGATACGATTGTCAATTTTGAGAAACTGTTTTGGGACCCGGCAACAGAATTAAAGCTGTAACGAGCATTATATATAACTTTACACAAAATTTAGAACTATGATAACTGAAGAACAAGTAATAGAAGCATTAAAGAATGTAATTGACCCCGATTTTGATAAGGATATTGTCACCCTCGGAATGGTGCAGGATTTGAAGATTGATGGTAAAAAAGTAAGCTTTACGGTTGTACTTACCACCCCTGCCTGCCCTATGAAAGAAATGATCCATAAGGCTTCTGTAAATGCAGTGATATATTATGTAGATAAAGAAGCGGATGTGAATGTAACCATGAGTTCGAAGGTTACTTCAAAGCGAACGACTAAAGAAAATGTGTTGCCGGGTGTACGTAATATCATAGCCGTTGCCTCGGGCAAAGGAGGTGTTGGTAAATCTACCGTTGCTTCTAATTTAGCCGTTGCACTTGCCAAACAAGGCGCTAAGGTTGGCTTGTTAGATGCAGATATATACGGACCTTCGGTGCCTATTATGTTCAATGCTGTTCAAGAAAAACCTTTGCTGGAAGACAGAGATGGCAAAACATGGATGATTCCACTGGAACATTATGGGGTAAAACTACTTTCCATAGGTTTCTTTTTAAGCGACACACAAGCGGTTGTATGGCGCGGACCTATGGCTTCTAAAGCATTAATGCAACTGATTAACGATGCCAGTTGGGGTGAGCTTGACTATCTTTTAATTGACCTGCCTCCCGGAACAGGCGATATACAAATTTCTTTGGTTACCGGGGCGCAAATTACCGGGGCGGTAATTGTGAGCACGCCTCAAAATGTGGCTCTTACCGATGTACGTAAATCTATTGCGATGTTCCAGCAAAAAGGAATCAATGTACCTATATTGGGCATAGTTGAAAACATGGCATACTTTACTCCCGCTGAATTACCAAACAATAAGTATTTCATATTTGGCAAAGACGGAGCTAAAAACTTAGCAGAAGAGTTGCATGTACCTTTCCTTGGACAAATACCATTGGTACAAAGTATATGCGAAGCAGGCGATGCCGGAAGACCGGCTGCATTGCAAATTGATACTCCACAAGCCATAGCATTTAACGAACTGGCCGGGAACCTGGTTCAACAGGTCTCTATAACTAACGCGAAAAAGACGGAGAAGCAGGCGGAGTTGGTGTAACTAATATGGGTAATGCATATATAAAGATAGTGCCTACTTATAGTAATCATAGAATAAAGCCATTCCCATAAAATATTCCAATTTAAGGTATTCTGTTCCTTTGCTGAA
>JABDCH010000005.1 GCA_013288205.1 Bacteroidota bacterium
GCTGGTAGCAATCTGTGTTCCCCGAAAACATAATAGGTTCCGGCTTCCAGCTTGGTTTTTGAAAGAGTTCTTCTAATAATTGCGGTGCATTTTTCTTAATTAATATTTTTTGCTCAAACTCCATGCCTGCGCTATATCCCCAGTATTCATGCGAGTTGCGGGCATAGCAATAAAGGCATCCATGTTCGCATCCCTGGTAAGGGTTCATGGAGTAGCCGTTAATATCAGGACTATCTACCTTATTGACAATGGTTTTGGGAAATACCTCAATATATTGTGTGTGCTTATTTTCTAGTAAAGAATCTTCATCAATAGCTTCCCAATGTTCTTGTACATAAGAAGTCTTTAAAAACTTATTAGCCGGATTAACCTGCGCGCCACGTCCTCCGAAATACTCTTTAACAGGAGGAGCCGTTTCACCACCAATGCCCTCTTTTCGCTTGGTAAGCGGTGAAGAGTATTTTTTATCCTTAGCCCTTATTTTCTCGTTTGCCTGTAGCGGAAGAGATGGTTCTGATGTAAGCATAGATATTTCCTCAGTCATAACGTACCTCCTCCTCGCCTTCGTTAAACAACATGCTCAAATAGCTTTCATATCGCGAAACGGCTATTTTACCCTCATTCACTGCTTCCATTACAGCACAACCCGGTTCGTTAGTATGCAAACAGCTATTAAACTTGCATTGGTTCCTGTACAAATTCATCTCGCGGAAATATTGTGAAAGCTCATATTTACTGATGTCTGCCAGGCCGAATTCCTGTATCCCTGGCGTATCTACCACAAATCCTCCTTCCGGCAGTGGAATCATTTCAGAAAAAGTGGTCATGTGTGTCCCCTTTTTATGAGCCTTGGAAATAGCGCCTGTCTTCCTG
Source organism: Bacteroidota bacterium (assembly GCA_013288205.1). GTDB lineage: Bacteria > Bacteroidota > Bacteroidia > JABEUT01 > JABEUT01 > JABEUT01. The sequence continues at coordinate 874 of JABDCH010000005.1, forward strand.
TTTATACCCGGAACCAGGTAATTAATGAGTGTTGATTTACCTGTGCCCGACATTCCACAGATAAGAGATACTTTATCGATAAATAATTTCTTCAATGAATCAACCTGTTGGTTATCCAGCAGTGAAACAATATGACATGGATAGCCAATCTGAGTGTATGTAGTAAGCCTTTCTTCGGCATCCGCCTTATTTTTTTCGGAATATAAATCGATTTTGTTAAAAATAAGATGTGCATCTATTTGGTATGCCTCGGCGGTAGTAAGTATACGGTCAATAAAAGAATTCTGGGTTTTGGGATGTGTAATGGTAACCATGACAAACACCCTGTCTATATTCGATGCAATTATCTGAAACTGCTTAGAAAGCTTTTTAGAGCGACGAATAATATAATTCTTGCGAGTTGCAATTTCAGTAATTACATATTCCCCGGGAGCAACTTCGTCAATAGTAACTGTATCACCCACCACAACAGGGTTGGTAGTAGATATATCTTTCATCCGCAAATTACCTTTCAGGGTACAAGTTACCTTATCTCCATTAGTAAGAAGCACATCATATAACTGTCCGAGTGATTTTAAAACTATTCCTGGTTGCATGGCCATCTATTATTACAAAACTACGCAAAGGAATGCATCCGCCTGACTACAAAACATAGTATTACTGGGCAGACTTATAAATTATAACCCAGGGGAAAAGCTTGCTACGGCTTATTTTTTCGAGCAACGACGGTTTGATTAGACTAAATTTATAACTTTTGAGAAATGAAGGAGTGTGGTGAAAATAGTATTGACTCATGGAAGACGAACCTTGCTTTAAGAAATACTCAGCACTACGTTTGTTTGCTTCTTCCGATTCCTTTTCCGACTTATACAGTGGGCTATCGATAATATGTATTTCTCCGTTTTTGGTAAGCATTGATAATAATCGGTTAATTAATTTTTTGGGTTCGGGAAAGTACTGTATAGCAGCCGCCATAACAATCATATCAAACTTCTTCCCATCAAACCAGGTATCGAATATATCAGCATATATAAATTGTAGATTTGAGTGGCCACTAAATACCCTTGCCGCCTGCTCTAATTCAGTCAAATTTATATCAAGCCCTGTAACTTCAGAATTGGCAATTTTTGCTAGACTATGACTTAACCATCCATTTCCGCAGCCTATTTCCAGTATAGTTAAGGGTAATTTTTTAGTAGAAAGGTAATTGACCAATTTCTCGCTGCTTTTCTTACGAACCTTCCATTCAAAAGCAAGAGGGTGATTGAAAGGAATATTTGGGAGAAGTTTCACTTCTTCGTCACTATATACTCTACCCTCATGCTCGCGCAATTCTATGTATATCCTTTCCTTCTCTGAAAAAATTTCAGGATTGGTAACAATTAAAGGAGATCTATAACTAGTATTGTTTGTTGCCAATTTTATTCAATCAAACTAAGCTTAAGGGTATTCGCCCTGCCCCTTTCTTTAATAGGTGTACTTGCAATGTTAATTACAAAATCATCTTTGATTACATGTCCTTCCTGCCGCAAGATATTTTGTATATCCTGGATGGTATCATCCGTACTTTCATATTTGTCGTAATAGAAGCCATATACACCCCACACCAGGCTAAGGGTAGTAAGCAGCGAAGGATTATCGGTAAATGTGAATATGTTGGCCTTGGGTCGGTGACTTGAAATTTTGAAAGCTGTATACCCCGAATTGGTCATGGTAGATATAGCAGTAACCCCCGCATGTTTGGCCATTACACAAGCATTGTAACAAATAGAATCGGAAATAAATGTGATGTTATGCAATTCAGGATGATGTTCCCGGAAATAAATGCTTTTTTCATGTGCTTCAATATAACTTACTATGTTGTGCATATGTTGAACAGTTCGTACCGGGTATTTTCCAACCGAAGTTTCTTCACTTAACATAACCGCATCGGCACCGTCTAATACTGCATTCGCTACATCATTTACTTCAGCCCGTGTCGGTGATTGATTTGTCAACATGCTCTCCATCATCTGAGTGGCAATTATCACCGGCCTCGATTGTTGGATGCATTTCCGTACCAGCATTTTCTGAATGGTAGGGACTTGTTCGAGCGGTAATTCAACACCTAAATCGCCCCGTGCTACCATTACGGCATCGGTGGCTTCAATAATCTCATCTATTTCCAGCAAGGCTTCGGGCTTTTCAATTTTAGCGACAATCCGCGCTGTAGAATCGGCCGCTTTGATGCGCTGCCTTAAATCCATAATATCAGTCACAGAACGAACGAACGAAAGCCCTATCCATTCCACTTTATTCTTTAAGGCAAAATCCAGGTCCTTGATATCTTTCTCCGTCAAACATGGGAGTGATATTTTTGTATTGGGCAGGTTAACTCCTTTACGCGAGCTTAAGGTACCGCCTTGTACTACCAGTGCTTTCACTTCTTTATCTTTATCGCTGGCTATTACTTTCAGCAATAATTTGCCATCATCTATCAGCACATTTTCTCCTACCACTACATCCTTCGGAAATTCAGGATAGGTGATATATATCCGTTCAGCGGTGCTGATAGCTGGAACAGTCGTAATAATTACTTCCTTACCAGCAACGAGTTCAACTGATTTATCCTGTACTTCGCCAATACGTAGCTTAGGGCCCTGCAAATCTGCTAAAATGCCAACATAGGTCTCCATTTCCACATTCAATTCACGCAAGTTTGATATGGTTTCCGTTACAGTATCGTAATTGCCGTGCGAAAAATTAATACGACAAATATTCATACCTGCATTAATCATCTCACGCAATACTTCTTTAGCCGTTGAGGCCGGACCTATAGTAGCAACTATCTTTGTTTTATTTCCCGTTTTCATGGTTTAAAATATCAGGTTTTGTTTCGATTTCAACGTTTCAACATCAATGATATATGCCGCAGAAACTGTGTTTATCTTTTTTATTTGTTCAGCAAAATACTTCTTTTCCTCGTCATCCATTTCACCTTTCATCAATAAAAAGTAATCGGTATGTTGGTGTTCTTCCAGTAATAGTTTACCTGTATCTGTCTTGTTCACAATAAGATAATACTCCCGCATAAGGTGTTCATCGGCAAACGAAAATAAGGAGTGCATTCCTATTCCCGACGTATGATCTTCCATTTTTGCCAGTTTTAACCCTAACTGGTTATTCAGCATCCAGCATAAGCGAAAATCTTTTTCGGAGCAAACAATTCCAATAAGACAAAAATCAAAATCGTACTCTACATTAAGCTTGGTTTTCGACATTACGTTATTCCGTTTTTTCCTGCTGCATTATAGAAGCCCAGGCCTTTTCGGCTGCAAGCTGTTCCGCCCTCTTTTTGGAAGGATGACTTGCCTGGGATACAAGAGATTTCCCAACTAATACACCCACATGGAAACCCCTGTCATTTGAATGTTGCGGGTCTTGCAATACTTTAAATTCGAGTTCCTGTTTTTCTTTCTGCGACCACTCAGTGAGCCGGCTTTTAAAATCGGTTTCAAGAGCTTCCAATTCATGAACATCGACATATAACCCAAAAAACCGATTTAAAATAAATTCTTTGGCCTTTTTATAACCCTTATCAAGGTATATGCTTCCTATCAGGGCTTCCAACGCATTTCCATAGATAGAACTCCCTTCAAAACCAGCTTCGTTCATATTCATTATCTGCGGAATGCCCATTTTCCTGGCAATGTTGTTAAGATGGTGCCTGCTCACTACTTTCGAACGGAGTTTAGTAAGAAACCCCTCATCTTCAAACGGGAAGGTGGAAAATAAATGTTCGGCCACAATAGCTCCTAAAATAGCATCGCCCAAAAACTCAAGTCGTTCATTGCTTTCGTTTATCTTATCAGGTGAACTTTGAGTAGATGATTTATGGCGAAAAGCCATCCTATATAGGGATACATTGTTAGGATAAAACCCCAAAAGGCTTTTCAATGTCCCTGAAAATTGCCTGTCAGTTGATACCCAATGGCGAATTACTGCTCTCAATCAGTTTTTTATTTGCATTAACGCAAAATTAATAAAAACAGAACTCATATAGCACCCTATGCTAATGCTTCCTTATCTTTGCTGAAATATTTCGGTATGATTGTTGTAACAGGTGCAGCAGGATTTATTGGCAGTTGCCTCGTGAGAAAGCTAAATGACGAGCGCTTTTTTGACGTGGTGGTGGTGGACGATTTTTCCAATAATGAGAAAGCCCCTAACCTGGAAGGAAAGAGATTCTCTGCCAAAGTACATCGTGATGAATTTGCGACCTGGTTAAAACAAAACCATCGGTTTGTACAGTTTGTTTTCCATATTGGTGCACGCACCGATACTACGGAAATGAGCACGGAGATATTCGACCGTCTCAACTTGAACTACACTAAAACAGTTTGGAACTTATGTATTGAGTATGGTTTACCCTTGGTGTATGCCTCATCAGCAGCTACATACGGAGCTGGTGAACTGGGCTATGACGACGATGAATCGCTTATCCCGAAGCTGAAGCCGCTCAACCCTTATGGAGTATCGAAAAATGAATTTGATAAATGGGCGTTGAAAGAAGAAAAGTCGCCTTATTTCTGGGCTGGCTTGAAGTTCTTTAACGTTTATGGCCCTAATGAGTACCATAAGGGAAGAATGGCATCGGTAATTCTTCATGCTTACAACCAGATACAAAAATCGGGCGAGATGAAACTGTTCCGCTCCCACCGGCCTGATTATAAAGACGGAGAACAAAAACGTGATTTTGTATATGTAAAAGATGTAGTAGATGTATGTTATTTTTTGATGCACCACAGGCGCGATTCAGGCATATATAACTTAGGTTCGGGTATAGCGCGGACCTTTCTCGATTTGGCGAAAAATATTTTTTACGCCCTTGATAAAGAACCTACCATTAAGTTTATTGATACTCCTCTTGATATCCGCGATACATACCAATATTTTACTGAGGCAAACATGAGGAAACTTATTTCCATTGGCTATGATTTGCCTTTCCACCCACTGGAACAAGGTGTGCAAGACTATGTGCAGAATTATTTAGTACCGGGAAAATACTTTTAGTTCTTAGTCTCTTTCTGCAACCAGGCTAACACTATTCTCAGCTTACCATAAGAAACATGGGCAGGAACTTTTTCCTTAATTCCTATTAATGATACGTTTCCGGTATTTGAAGTAAGATAACCGGAGATAATCTTCACCTCCGCCATTGGCATTACTTCCTCAATATTTATAAGTCCATTATCTATGGCCTTAGCAAGGTGAGTTTCAATCGTGCTTTCAGCCAGTTTTCTTTCTATAGCAATTTCTGCAATAGTCTTACCACTTCTATATAATGCGAGTGTTTCACCAACCGTATCATTTATTTTTTTTGGTTCAATATCTTTCTCTTTGCAATACGCATTCACAATTTGTACAATATCATTGGCGTATGAGCTTATTTTAACTTTGCTTATGCCTTTAATATTGACCAATGAATCGTTATCGCAAGGCAACGCTTCGCATATTTTATCTATAACCTTATTACTAAAAACACGGGAAATTGGAATTCCGTTTTCTCTTGCCAGTTTTTTTCGTAATTCATTAAGCCTGTTGTATAGATTACCATGTTCAATACCTGTCGCACTCAAGCTATCTATATTGGAAGAGCGGATTTTCTCTATAGCTATGCTTGTCTTTTTACTATTTTCCAGGTAAGCATTTAATATAAATCCTTCCTTACAAAAACTTATTTTCTGTAAAATTTCTACCACAACAATATTTACTTCCTCCAGGGGAACATTAATCTTTCGGGAGACTTTTTTTGTTTTGATACTGAAAGGATGTTTAGAGAACTTTTCTTTCCATTTTTCTATTTCCTTTGAAAAATAATGGGCCGCATCTTTTATTCTTTTTTGCAGCGCGTGGTTTGTCTCCACATCCAGATTTTGGCTGAAAAGGCCAAGCATATATTCTTTAAACTTATTTGCTACACCGTCCAGTGAATGCTGTTCTTTAGTCAGCGTATCAATCCATATAAAACATTCAGGAGAAACATGTTCTCTGTTTTCCTGCATTACTCTATTTAGCTCTCTTAATTCGTAAAGCCAATTTTTAAAGGTGAAAATATTTTGCAATTCTTTCTGAATAAATAATTGCCTTGATTCTTCGAACCTCTGTTTTAGGTTTTTTGCATTCTGTTTTTTTTCGGTCCACTCTTTCAGGTTTTGATGTGCCCCTAAAAATCGCTGGTTTACGGGCGATGTAAGTACCAACCCCTCCAACGTAGTGCATCGGCTCAACGCCACATATACCTGTCCGTTGGCAAAGGCATTTTCCGCATCTATTATCAATTTATCAAAAGTTAGCCCCTGGCTTTTATGTATCGTTATTGCCCAAGCAAGGCGCAAGGGATATTGCCTGAAACTGCCTAACTCCTCCTCTTGTATTTGCCTGGTATTAGGGTTAAGCGTATAGTTAGTGTTTTTCCATTCATACTTCTGTACCTCAATTTCATATTCTTCTCCCTTGCATTTTACTTTTATTCTATCTTCTTCAAGTGATGTGATTGTCCCAATTTTCCCATTAAAATATTTGCGTTCTTCTGTATCGTTTTTTAAAAACATAACTTGCGCCCCTTCTTTCAATTCGAGATATTGTTCAGCAGGGAAAATGTGTTCGGGAAAACTGCCATCGATACTAGCATGGTAGGTATGCTGGAATGATGATAACATTTTCTGTTTGCCTTTATTTATCGCATCTGACTGGGAATTGTGCGTAGTTAATGTAATGTATCCATCTTCCTCAGTAACATAGTTGCGCTTGAGACGTGAGTTCAATAAATCGAAACTTTCCTGGCTAAGGTTATTATTTCGTACCCCATTTAATATTTCTATAAAGGAATTATCTTGCTGCCGAAATATTTCCTTGAGTTCCACCATCACAGGCACATTCTCTTTTAAAACAAGGCTGTCAAAAAAGAAAATAGAGGAATAATAATTTCGTAAAAACTCCCACTCTTCTTTTTTCACCACCGGCGGAAGCTGGTGTAAGTCGCCTATAAATAGTACTTGTACACCACCAAAAGGCTCCTGGTATTTTCTTCGTATGCTTCTCAAAATGGTATCTATTGCATCTATGGTGTGAGAAGCTACCATGCTTGTTTCATCAATAATCAGCAATTCCAGCTTTCTCAGTAAATCGAGCTTTTGTTTATTGTAATGGATCTGCGATAAAAGAGAATGGCTGTTAACGGCATCCGCATGTGCGGAATCTCGTGATGGTACAAAAGGAGCAAACGGCAGATGAAATAAGGAGTGTAAGGTAACTCCGCCCGCATTGATGGCAGCTACTCCTGTAGGTGCGGCCACTAGCATATTTTTACTGCTATTCTGCCGTAAATATTTTAGAAAAGTGGTTTTACCTGTTCCGGCTTTTCCTGTCAAAAAGATATTTTGATTCGTTTCTGTTACAAAACGATAAGCCAGGTTAAATTCCTCTGTTAGCTTTATTTCCATCACTAATAATATTCAACACTTCAGCCACCTCTCCTGTTAGCATTTTGCGGGAATATTTTTCAATATTCACACTTTCACTTGGTAAATCACCTAATTTATATTTATTGTAGAAATACATAATGTTCGCCTCTAGCGTTTGGCTGTCTTCATAGCCGGAAATAAGTCCTCCTTTTGTTTCGGTAAGTATCTTATCGGCATCTCCCCCATTCGGACCAATACATAAAATGGGTCGTTCAGCGGCAAGGTATTCAAACAACTTCCCGGTAGTTATTCCCATAGCGTTGGGAGTATTGTTAATCAGCAGTAATAATACTTGCGATTTTTTTTGAACTTCCGTTACCTCTGCATGTGTCAGGTATGGAGTTTTTTCCATGTATGGCAAAAGGCCATTATTTTCTATATCCTCCGTAACGGCAATATCTGTTTTACCTACCAGTTTTATTTGCAAATCAGCAGCAAACATTGCACTTTTCTTTGCAATTCCTGAAAGTGTTTTCCACAAAATATCGGGGTTGCGGCTTTTATCCAACGTGCCTACATATACAATGCTGAACTTCCTGTCCATCTCCATTTTTTCCTGGGTGAAATCATCGGGGTCGTATCCATTGGAAATAAAACGGAATTTGGAATCATTTCCTTCAGCATTCTTTCCTTTCTTCCATAATTCCTTTAACTCATCCAGCCACGTTTGCCCTACACAAGCAACAACATCTGCTTTATTCAAAACTTCCAACTCAAGCCGCTTGTGTTTATGGTCGGCCATGGGCGTAAGCATCAGCTTGGAATAGAAATCAATATTCGTCCAGGGGTCCCTAAAATCAGCCATCCAGGGAATATTTAATTTCTTTTTTAATCCGAGTGCAATAAGGTGCATGCTATGCGGAGGGCCTGTTGAGATAACCGCTTCTATTGGATTTCGTCTTAAATAATCAGAGAGGAACTTAATAGAATGTTTAACCCAAAATTTACGTGCATCAGGAATAAAAAAATTACCTCTTATCCATACAGCAGCTTTTTCAAATTTCTTTGGCTTCTTTGATTCCGTAAGGAAAGCAGCATTTATTTTTTGGTCCTTTTTTTGCCCGATAAATACTTTATAAAACGTATAAGGTTCCCAAATTTTAGTTTTTATAACTGTTAAATCTTTGGGAATATCTTTCTGCAAAGAAGAATCATTGTTAGGCGATTCCGGGTTTTCAGGCGTATAGATAATAGGTTCCCAGCCATATTCGCGCAGGTATTTGGTGAATTTTAACCAACGCTGAACTCCCGCTCCGCCGCTGGGAGGCCAATAATAGGTTATAATAAGAACCTTTTTCATTTTAAAAACAGAGTCAACTGTTTCAGGCAGCAGATTTATGATCGTCCTGCTTCTTTCTGAATTGCATAAACAGGAATCCTATACAGCCTGCAAAAAGTATGAGAGAACTTGCCAATGAAATTTTCTCTCCTATGTAATAGTGCGAAGGATGGAATTTGAATTCTATTTTATGATCTCCGGCAGGTATAACCATAGCCCTTAACACATAATCTACTTGTATATGATCGGCAGGTTGGCCATCGATATATGCTTGCCAGCCATCCTTGTAATATATCTCCGAGAATACAGCCAACCGCTCAGCAGAAGAATGCGATATGTAATTAAGGTCGTTCGGCTCATACGAGGTCATCTTAACGAAAGCAGTCGAATCATGTGGTTGATTAACATTTACTTTGTCTACATAATTATCAAACTTCTTATCTAAAATAGCCATAGTACCCGGAGTGAAATTACTCAAAGCCACCATTTCCGAATCGGCATTAGGAACTGTTCTATAGTTATCCACAAACCAGGCATTGCCCAAGGCGCCGGGAACAGGAACGGCCACTTGTTGCCCTCCTTTCATCTCTACAATAGCATATTTTGTATTCAGCATATTTAATACGCTCAGGTAAGCGGGTTGTCCATTAAGGGCCTGGTAAATCCCCCTTAACTCCTTATCAATTTGGTACGAAATTAATTGGTCATAGCGTTTCATTTTGGCCCCGCTATAACCACCTATTGATTTATGAAAATAGGAAGTAGCTCCATCCTGGAACCACTCGGTAGTGGTATTTATTACCCGATAATCAAGAGAAGTATCTTTCATTATTTCCTGGTCGGCCTCCGAAGGCTGGAATTGGTCGCTGACAGACCGTTTTCCCTGGAAATTATCATCGTCCAGGTATCGTTTATCCAACGGATATAAATCAGCAAGCATAAATACACCCATTACAACGGTAAACCATTTCCAGTCAATTATCTTTTTCATATAGCACCAGGTAAGTAACGCTGCAAGAATGATGAAAATACTACTACGGGCCGCATCAGCAGTAAATACTTTCGTCCTGGCTTGTATTACATAGGGCATAATCTGCTGTATCGATTCCCTGTATTGTTTTAATTCACCGGCAGGTAATTGCTTCCCCGCCTCTTGCTGAATGCGCTCCAGTTTTTGATTGGCCTCATCCGTTTTTTGCATGCTGGTGAAGCTAGTGGGCATGATATAAGCAAGTACCGTAAACCCTCCTACAATGATGAGTGAACCAAAAAATACATTCTGGCCCGACAGCTCTTTTTTGCCTATTACAGGTATTTTTTCTTCCAGGAATTTTTTGCTTTTAAAAATCCTATCTATAGCCAGGATTGCCAGCAAAGGAATAGCCAATTCAGCTATTACAAGAATCATAGATACTGACCGGAATTTATTATAGCCGGGGAAATATTGAAAAAATAAATCGGTAAGCGATTGAAAGTTACTACCCCATGATAGCATGACAGATAGTATAGTGCTTAGAAAAACAAACCACTTTAAAGGCCCTTTGATGATAAAAAGCCCCAGGAAGGCAAAAAAACAAATAATGGCACCCATGTAAATTGGACCGGAAGTGCCCGGCTGATCTCCCCAGTATTTACCGAAACTGGCAACACTTTCAGCATATTGCGGATCTTGCCCGCTGGTTACCTGCGTTACGGCTGTTTCCCAATTTTTTTGTTCATTCCTGGTTACCGGATCACCACCACCCTGGTAATTTGGAATGAGAAATGAAAATGTTTCAGGAACACCATAACTCCATTGCGTGGCATAGCTTACAGTTAATCCCCCGGTTTTGTTTTCACCATTTAACGTAAGTTCTGATTTTCCGCGGGTAGAAACTTTCCCATAGTCGTATGTCAACCATAAATTAGTAATATCTGTACCGACTGCTAAAAATGCAGCTATTCCGAGAATAACAACTGTTTTAAAATAATCGGGAAGCAACTTATCTTTTATGGCTTTAAAAAACTCAAGAGCCCCGTATATTACTACCATCATCAGGAGGTAATAGGTTATTTGAGGGTGATCGGAATATAGTTCCAGCGCTAATGAAAGGCCAGTAAGGATAGCTCCCTGTATGCGTTTTTCTTTTTTAAATGCAAGGATAACACCCGCAAGTACAGGTGCCATAAAGGCAATGGCATTGGCTTTAGAATTATGTCCTACTGCCAATATGATAAAAAAGTACGACGAAAAGCCATACGCCAGTGAGCCGACAATAGAAATCCATTCATTTACTTCCAATACACGGAGTAAAATATAAAACCCGATACAGAATAGGAAAAATTCACTGCATGGAAAAGGTATCCATTTTAATAAGATGGCAAAAAGATATTGAACAAGATTAGAAGGATAGCTAACCGATATGGGATAGGCCGGCATACCGCCGAACATAGAGTTGGTCCAAAGTGGTTCGGTATGATATTTAGCACGAAACGTTTGCATTTCATGCACGGCCCCTTGAAATTGCGTAATATCACTTTGTGAAAGTACCATTCCCTTTAAAGCCGGCAGGAAATAAATAATACCGACCAGGGCAAAAACTACAATCGCTATTATGGTTGGAAGTATCTTACTCCATAAACTTGGGGGAGATACAACTTTCTTGTATGATGATGACTTAGTGGTGCTATTCATAGAATTGTTTAAAAAAGCAAAGATAGAATTCTTTTATTTCCAGTATTGCACACCTCTCCCACCCCCTTTCGTCCGATTCTTATATTTTAACTATACATTCTCCTTGGGAGGAGGAATTTCATCTAAATGGGATGTATGGAGTTTGCTATGCGTACGGCTATAGAGGAAATAAATAAATAACCCGGCTATCATCCAGCCAAAAGCTGTTAAAAGTGTACTTGCACCCAACGATGCAACCATAGCTCCGCATACTATTATTCCAAGGATGGGGAATACCGGGACAAATGGTGTTCTGAAAGGACGTGGACGGTCCGGGTCTTTCTTACGCAGAATAATAATCCCTAAGCAAACCAGTACAAATGCGAGCAATGTACCAATGGAAGTTAAATCGCCCGCTACGCTTTCAGGAACAAATGCAGCGAATATCCCTACGAATAGGAACAGGATAATATTTGATTTGTAAGGGGTGCGGAATTTAGGATGCAGGTCTGAGAATGTTTTGGGCAGCAATCCGTCATTCGACATGGAATAAAACACCCTTGATTGCCCGAGTAACATGACCAAAATAACGGATGAAAACCCGCCAAGTATAGCAATGGTTATCAAAGGTGAAAGCCAATGGAAGCCACTCATATAAGTTTCAATAGCGTAAGAAATAGAAGCCTCCTTGCCCGCTTTTACAAAATCGGTATAGGGGGCAACTCCAGTAAGAACATATGAAAACAAAATATAAAGCACAGTACATATTGCCAGCGAACCAAGAATGCCAATAGGCATATCCCGCTTAGGGTTTTTAGTTTCCTGGGCCGCGGTAGATACCGCATCAAAGCCTATGAATGCAAAAAACACAACGGCAGCGCCTCTCAGCACCCCAAGCCATCCGTGGTTTTCTGCAGGAGAGTAATCATATAATACCTTCCCTTTTGCATCAAGTATTGGTGGGGCATTGGCAGGAATAAGAAGTGAAGCATGATTAGCAGCTTGCATAAAATGCCAGCCAATAGCTACGAATACTAAAACTATGCTGACTTTTACAAATACTATAACAGCATTCACCTTTGCACTTTCTGATGTGCCTTTAATGAGTAAAAGCGATAATATAAGGAGTATTAACAGAGCTGGCAAATTCATAATTCCATGTACTCCATCAGTGGATGTTTGAAAAGGTGAATGACACCACTGATAAGGTATTACTTCGTTGAGTAATTTATTAAGGTATTCACTCCATGCAATAGATACGGTGGCAGCGCCCAAGGCATATTCCAATACCAATGCCCACCCGATAATCCATGCTACCAATTCGCCCATAGTAGTGTATGCGTACGTATATGCACTGCCTGCAATCGGAATCATAGATGCAAACTCGGCATAGCATAAACCTGCAAACAAGCAACCTACTGCAGCAATAATGAAGGAAAGCGTAACAGCATTTCCGGCATGTTCACCGGCGGCAGCGGCGGTACGCACAAATAAGCCGGCCCCTATAATAGCGCCAATACCCAACGCCACAAGCGAAGGGGCTGATAATGTCTTTTTTAATCCGTGTTCCGAATTATCGGCATCGGCCAATAATTTAGTGATAGATTTTTTTCTCCAAAGCGACATATTAGTAGAGTTTATAAAGTTAAAAGACAAAAGTAACATTAAAATAATACGAAGCTAAAAACCCAAAAAGGTCCAATATTTTTCACTCTTATTATTCCATCGTTTGCATTTCCAAAAAAGAATAACTTTGCGCCACTTTAATGTGAAGTGTGCTGTTGCTCTACTTCATATCAAAATAAGATATGCCAAAAGTAACGATAGACGGTATAGAGATAGAGGTGCCTGATGGCACAACCATTCTGAACGCAGCCCGCATGATAGGCGGGAAGATTGTGCCCCCGGCCATGTGCTATTATTCCAAGCTTAAAACCACAGGCGGTTATTGCCGTACCTGTTTGGTAAAAGTGGTTCAGGGTTCTGCGAAAGATCCCCGCCCTATGCCTAAACTGATGGTTTCATGCTCCACTACAGTTCAGGATGGTATGGTAGTTCAGAATATTACCTCGCCTGAAGTAATGGAAGCCCGCAGGGGAGTGGTAGAATTCCTGCTTATTAATCACCCGCTCGATTGCCCTATCTGCGACCAGGCAGGAGAATGCAAATTGCAGGATTTAGGCTATGAGCACGGCCTGCAAAAAACAAGATACGAGTTTCCACGGAGGACATTTGAAAAAGAAGATATAGGCGACAAAATCAAGTTGCACATGACCCGTTGCATACTATGTTATCGTTGTGTAAAGGTTGCTGAACAGCTCACACCCAAAAGAGTGCATGGTGTTATGAACCGGGGCGATGTGGCTGAAATAAGCACCTATATAAAGAATAGCATTGATAATGATTTCTCCGGGAATATGATAGACGTATGTCCTGTAGGAGCACTGACAGATAAGACCTTCCGGTTTCAAAGCCGCGTGTGGTATGTAAAACCAATGGATGCCCACCGCGATTGCAAAAAATGTTCCGGCAAAGTGGTAGTGTGGATGAAAGACGAAGAAATATTGAGGGTAACAGCCCGCATGGATAAAAATAATGAGGTAGAGGAGTTTATATGCAACGAATGCCGTTTCGAGAAAAAGGATCCGGCTGACTGGGTTATTGAAAAACCTACCCACATTGACCGTCATTCGGTAATTGCACAAAATCATTACGAAGATGAAAAACAGCTTCAGTTGGGCAAGTTTACCGATCCTAAAATGATACCTAAAGCAGAACCAAAACTCAAAAAGTAATTTTGCAGCATGGGTATTTCATTGTTCATATTATATAAGGTAATTTTAGTAGTAGCAGTATTTGCCATATCGCTAGTTATTGCCATGTATTCCACCTATGCAGAGCGCAAAGTAGCTGCCTTTATGCAAGATAGGCTTGGCCCTAACCGGGCCGGACCTTTTGGCATTCTGCAACCGCTTGCCGATGGTGTAAAAATGTTCATGAAAGAAGAAATTATCCCACAAGTATCTAATAAGTTTTTGTTTATTCTTGGTCCGAGCATTGCTATGTTTACTTCTTGCATAACCGGAGCTGTTATTCCATGGGGTACCTCTTTGCACATTGCAGGGCATGACTTTACCTTACAGGTTACGGATATTAATATTGGTATTTTATATGTAATGGCCATAACTTCTATTGGTGTATACGGTATCATGATTGGCGGTTGGGCTTCCAATAACAAATATTCCTTATTGGGCGCCTTACGGGCATCCTCCCAAATGATTAGTTACGAGGTTGCTATGGGGCTTGCCATTATTGCCTTGGTAATGACAACTGGAACCCTTAGCCTGAGAGATATTGCAGCACAACAAACAGGCTGGCATTGGAACCTTTTTTATCAGCCCCTTGGGTTCATTATTTTCCTTATTTGCGCTTTTGCCGAAACCAACCGTACCCCCTTCGATTTACCTGAAAGTGATTCGGAACTGATTGGCGGATATCATACCGAATACAGCAGTATGAAGTTGGGCTTCTATCTTTTTGCTGAATACATTAATATGTTTATTTCATCAGCTATTATATCTACCCTTTATTTTGGAGGATACAATATGCCATTTATAGGCAGACTGGGGCTATCGCATAACCTCGAAGCTATTTTAGGTATCGTATTCCTCTTTGCAAAAATCTTTTTCTTCATCTTTTTCTTTATGTGGGTACGCTGGACGGTACCTCGTTTTCGTTTCGACCAATTGATGAATTTAGGCTGGAAAATACTCATACCTTTGTCCATATTTAATGTCGCTATCACCGGATTTATTATATTAATGTTTCACAGATAAACCTCATGCAAGCACTCACTACCAGAAGTAAAGTAGCTTCCAACAAAAAGATGACTTTTGTTGAGAAACTTTATATTCCTGCTATTTTGGGTGGACTGCGGATTACATTGAACCACTTCTTCAAAAAGAAAGTTACTATACAATATCCTGAACAAAAGCGTGAATTTGCTCCCGTTTTCCGTGGGCAACATGTATTGAAACGCGATGAAAATGGTGCTGAACGCTGCACCGCTTGCGGACTTTGTGCGGTAGCATGTCCTGCGGAAGCTATTACCATGACAGCAGCCGAAAGAAAACCGGGAGAAGAAAGTTTATACAGGGAAGAAAAATATGCGTCTGTTTATGAAATAAATATGCTGCGTTGCATCTTTTGCGGATTATGCGAAGAAGCCTGCCCTAAAGAAGCCATTTTCCTGACCGACCGGATAGTAGATACTGAGTATGTTCGCCAAAATCTTGTTTTTGGAAAAGATAAGCTGGTTGAACCAATCAATAACAGGATAGATGTTTCAGTGCGAGAAACTAAAGAAACAAGAGAGTTTAAAACTCACCCCGGATACGCCCACAATAAACTTTATACCAAACCATCAAAGGCATGACAGTTTATTTATTCGCTATTCTGGGCTTTTTTGCTATTTTATCTGCGCTGATGGTGGTGCTTACTAAAAATCCCATTCATAGTATTTTATATTTGGTTCTTACCTTTTTCGCGATAGCAGGCGAATACGTTTTGCTAAATGCTCAATTCCTGGCTATTGTAAATATCATTGTATATGCCGGAGCCATTATGGTGTTGTTCCTGTTTGTGGTAATGTTGCTTAACCTGAACGAGGAAACTGAACCCCACAAAAGCGTATTACGAAAGCTGATTGCCGTAATTGCAGCGGGATTATTGCTTGTGGTGCTGGTTGGTTCTTTGAAAGGCGCCGATAATATGTCCATCAAACCCTTCAGTCAAAATACAGGATTAATAGAAAACCTGGGTAAAGTATTATTTAACGACTTTTTATTGCCCTTTGAAGTGTCTGCCGTATTATTTTTGGCAGCGATGGTGGGCGCAGTAATGTTAGGTAAAAAAGATATTAAATGATGAATCAAGCTATCCATACTATTCCATTAGACTGGTATACCCTGCTAAGCAGTATTTTATTCTGCATTGGTGTAATGGGAGTACTGTTTCGCCGGAATGCCATAATCATATTCATGTCTATCGAACTTATGCTGAATGCAGTAAATCTGTTGCTGGTAGCTTTTTCAGCTTACCACAACGATGCCGCAGGGCAGGTATTTGTGTTTTTCACTATGGCTGTTGCTGCCGCAGAAATTGCAGTGGGGCTTGCCATATTGGTAGTGGTATATAGAAATACCAAGTCGACAGATATTGATGTACTTAACAGGCTTAAAGGATAGAGAAAGGATATGATGCAGTTAGCCGCTTTAATTCCATTTTTTCCACTTGCGGGATTCATCATCATTGGCCTGCTGAATAAAAGGATGCCTAAAAATATGGCCGCCATGTTTGCATGCGCCATGTTGCTTATATCATTTGGGTTATCAGTATCGGTGTTTATGAATATTTCGGGGCATGCCACCGAAATCCAACTCTTTTCCTGGATAAATGCAGGCACGTTCTCCGCTTCTTTCAACTTTTTGCTCGACCCGCTTTCATCCATCTTCTTATTAATCATAACCGGGGTAGGTTTCCTCATACATATATATTCTATAGGGTATATGCATGATGATGAAAAACACAATATCTTTTTCGCCTATTTAAATCTGTTTATATTCTTTATGTTAGTGCTTGTGTTAGGCTCCAGCTATCTGCTCATGTTCGTAGGTTGGGAAGGTGTAGGATTATCCTCATACCTGCTTATCGGCTTCTGGTTCAAAAACAACTCCTATAACAATGCGGCTAAAAAGGCTTTCATAATGAACCGCATCGGCGACCTTGGCTTTTTATTGGGAATCATTTTACTATTTATCACCTTCGGAAGTTCTGATTATGCCACCATCTTCCCAAAAGCACAGGGCTTCATGACCGGCGATAGCATGATTACTACTATCACCTTATTGTTATTTGTCGGCGCCATAGGTAAGAGCGCTCAAATACCCTTGTACACCTGGTTGCCCGATGCAATGGCCGGCCCTACACCTGTATCGGCGCTTATACACGCAGCCACTATGGTTACAGCAGGTATATACATGGTTGCCCGTTCGGGAATTTTATATGCCTTGGCGCCTGTATCGATGTATGTGGTAGCATTGATAGGGGTTGTAACGGCTGTATTTGCAGCCACCATAGCTCTCACTCAAAATGATATTAAAAAAGTATTGGCCTATTCTACAGTCAGCCAATTAGGTTATATGTTTTTAGGATTGGGCGTTGGAGCCTTCTCCGCTTCTGTATTCCATGTGATGACACACGCATTCTTCAAAGCACTGCTTTTCCTGGGTGCGGGTAGCGTTATCCACGGATTAGGGGGAGAACAAGACATCCGCAACATGGGCGGATTACGGAAAAAACTGCCTATAACATTCATTACCTTTTTGCTGGCAACACTTGCTATTTCAGGTATACCGCCTTTCTCAGGTTTCTTCTCTAAAGATGAAATACTGGCACATGCATTTGCATCCAACAAAATTTTCTGGGTATTGGGCGTAATTGGCTCCATGATGACGGCCTTTTATATGTTCCGCTTGTTATTCCTTACCTTTTATGGAACGTATCGCGGTGATGAACATAAAGTACATCCACACGAATCGCCTAGTTCAATGACTGTACCGTTAATTATACTGGCCATACTTTCTACCATTGGTGGATTTGTAGGAGTGCCTGAATCATTAGGTGGAACATCGCAAATCAGTAAATTCCTTGACCCGGTATTTCAACCGGCACAAGCGAAAATGATGATGATAGAAAATTCATCGTCCATTTCTGAAATAGCATTGATGGGTATAACGGTTGCCGTTGTGTTGGCTTCTATTCTGCTGGCATGGTATTTTTATGTTTCCCGCAAACGGGTTCCCTCACCCGAAGGAACAAAACTTCCTGTGCTTACCAATCTCTCTTATCACAAATACTATGTAGATGAAATTTATAATGCACTCATCACAAAACCGCTCGATGCCATTTCCCTATTCCTTAAAAACATCGTGGACAATAAATTGATTGACGGCATTGTAAATGCCACCGGAAAACTTACCGAATGGCTTAGCGGTTTAATGCGTTTTGTGCAAACCGGCAATGTAGATTTCTATTTGCTGGCTATGGTTATTGGTATGGCCTGTATAATCTTTTTTAAGCTAATGTAAAGTATGCCAACGATTACACTCCTCATATTAACCTTTGCAGCAGCTTTTATCGCTCTATTTATGCCCATACGCTATGGGAACCGTTTTGCGTTTGCCTCCTCCTTAGTCATATTTGCATACTCGGTCTACTTGTTTATCACATTCCCCATTAGCCCCGATTATCAAAATGTAGTTGATTATCCCTGGATTGAATCGCTCGGCATACATTTTAAAGTAGGGATGGACGGCATTTCCATTTTAATGGTTATGCTCACCACCTTTTTAACACCACTGATTATTTTCTCCGTTCGTAAGAGCGAACCCCGTCCCCGTGCATTTTATTCGCTATTGTTATTTATGGAAATGGCGCTCATTGGAGTTTTCGTTTCAATGGATGGCTTTATGTTCTATATTTTCTGGGAAATAGCGCTCATCCCGATTTATTTCATCTGCCTGCTGTGGGGAGGAAAAGATCGCGTAAAAATCACATTGAAATTTTTTATTTATACACTCACAGGTAGCTTGTTCATGTTGGTAGGGTTGATCTATTTATATCTCCACACATCCGGACAACACAGTTTCGATATACAGTCATTATATGCAGCCGGAAAATCACTCGATGCCCAACATCAGTGCATCCTGTTTTGGTTTTTCTTTCTTGCTTTTGGTATCAAGATGCCTATTTTTCCGTTGCACACCTGGCAGCCTGATACTTATACCGAAGCACCTGCACAAGGTACGATGATGCTTTCGGGTATTATGCTTAAAATGGGTATTTACGGACTTATCCGTTGGATGATACCCATGTTGCCGCTTGGCTTTTCACAAAACTCGCAATATGCCATGTGGTTAGCTGTTATAGGTGTTATTTATGCGGGCATTATTGCCTTCACCCAAAAAGACATGAAACGGTTGCTGGCTTACTCGTCTATTTCTCACGTTGGGTTAATTGCAGCCGGTATTTTTGCATTCAATGCACAGGGTTTGCAGGGTAGTATTATACAAATGCTAAGCCACGGTATTAACGTAGTGGGATTATTCTTTGTGGTAGATATTATTCAATCGCGTACCGGAACAAGAGACCTTGGCTCGCTTGGAGGCATCCGGCTAAAAGCACCTTACCTGGCTACCGTATTTGCTATTATTATGTTGGGCGCAGTAGCTCTCCCATTAACAGATGGTTTCCCCGGTGAGTTTTTATTAATTAGCGGCGTGTTTAAATTCGACAACATTATGGGTGCCATTGCAGGACTTACCATTATTATTGGAGCCGTATATATGCTTCGTGCTTATCAACGCAGTATGTTGGGTGAAACTTCTACATGGACCGATAGCTTCAGCGATATTACCATGGCAGAAAAAACAGTATTGATACCAATTGTAATCATGGTTATTGTAATTGGGGTTTGCCCTAACCTGTTTTTACGGGTAAGCGAACCGGCCATTATGAAACTATTAAGCGGAATGTGAGAAATTAGAAATTAAAAAAGACGAATTGAACTTTAAGAACTTGATAAACTTGACGAACTAACTGTGAATACTCTCATAATACTTTCCGTACTTGGTGTAATAACACTTTTCGCCGAAATATTCCGGTTCAGGAAAGGTCTTTTCCCCTTGATATTGATC
This sequence comes from Bacteroidota bacterium, assembly GCA_013288205.1. Taxonomy (GTDB): domain Bacteria; phylum Bacteroidota; class Bacteroidia; order JABEUT01; family JABEUT01; genus JABEUT01. The sequence continues at coordinate 21,067 of JABDCH010000005.1, forward strand.
GGGCTTGCTGCTGCATTTACATTCACCGTGATGGATTATAACAATCCGCAAGTGTATTTCGGCATGATGAATTTCGATAATTATGCGGTTGTCTTTTCATCAGCCATTTTAGTGATAGCTTTCCTTTGGTTTATGATGGCGCAAAACTATTTTCTGCAGGAAACCAGCGTTACTGACCATTTTGCACTAATACTCTTCTCGCTCGTGGGTGCTGTTGTAATGGTGTCGTTCAACAACCTTACCATGCTTTTCCTCGGAATTGAAATATTGTCTGTATCCGTTTATGTATTGGCTGCAAGCGATAAAAGCAACGTGCTGTCAAACGAATCGGGGTTCAAATATTTCCTTATGGGTTCATTCGCCACCGGGTTCCTTTTATTTGGAATCACCTTGATTTATGGCGTTACAGGCTCATTCGATTTAACTACCATACATCAACATATTTCAACCGGAAACCAAACTGGCATGGCATTAGCAGGGGTTCTGCTGTTATTAGTGGGGTTAAGCTTTAAATCATCCCTGGCCCCATTCCATTTTTGGGCTCCCGATGTATATGAAGGCGCGCCTACCACTATAACTACCTATATGGCAACGGTAGTAAAAATGGCTGCTTTTGCTGCTTTCTTCAGGCTGTTCTCTACCTGTTTTGCAGAGATTGCGGGGCATTGGACCCAAGTTCTCTGGTGGATGGTAATAATCACCTTATTCATAGGGAATGTCAGTGCTGTTAGGCAAAAGAGCCTCAAGCGCATGCTTGCTTATTCCAGCGTGGCACATGCCGGATATATTGCCATTGCCATCGTTTCCATGAGTGCGACTTCCGCATCAGCCATATTCTATTACACGCTCACCTACTCCATCTCCAGCATCACTGCCTTTACCATTTTATTCATTGTTTCAAGACATAAGAACAGTAAAGATATTTCCGCATTTGAAGGCATTTCGAAAGCCAATCCATTAGTGTCATTCGCTATGACAGTAGCCATGTTATCGCTGGCAGGTATACCACCCACAGCAGGTTTCTTTGCAAAATATTTTATTTTCTTCACAGCCATCCACAGTGGCTATACCTTATTGGTGCTGATTGCCATTGTGGCTGCATTAATTGGTATTTACTATTATTTCCGGGTGATCATTGCCATGTACTTTAAACCGGAACAACAACTTGTACCTATTAAAGTGGGTATCCTGCACCGCATCGTGCTTATCATCACCACCATTCTTACCATTCTATTGGGGATATTCCCCGATCTGATAATGGGGTGGCTATAATCTCACTTTTCACATTTTGATTTCTTACCGGGAATTTAAGAGATTGGAGAATTTTATTTATCTTCGTTCGTAACTCTCAGTTCTTAGTCCTAACCTCTTAATCCGTTTTCCCATGAGACGATCTGACATAAAAACTATGCCCGACAGCCAGTCGACCAATATCCATGAGGTAGAGGATATTGAAGTATTAGAGGCCTTGGAAAAATATGGAAAGAAGTATATAGAACCTGAAAGAGAACAACTGATTGCATTGAGAGAAAAAGTATATGCTCCCGGTAAGTGGACTGCCAAAGATATTATCCAGCATTTGATAGATGCGGAAAGAGTATTCTCATACCGCGCCATGCGTTTTGCCCGGAATGATAAAACTCAACTTCCGGGTTTTGAAGAAAACGATTATGCAGTAACCGCAAACGCATCAAAAAGAAACATGGACGACCTACTGGATGAATATTACCTGGTGAGGAATTCTACTATCAAGCTTTTCAAAAGCTTTACCGATGAAATGCTGATGCGGGAAGGAGTAATACCCAGTGGTAATGTATCGGTGCTTGCCATCGGTTTTATAATGCCGGGGCATACTATTCATCACTTAAATGTGCTGAAGGAAAGATATTACAGGCTGCTGTAATTAGCCTTTATACATACCAAAGACCCTGCGGAAAGTATCAGAAATTTCACCCAGTGAAACATAATTTTCGCAGGCGTCTACAATAGCGGGCATCAGGTTCGTATCGCTCTTGGCCTCACTTTCCAGGCGTAGCAAGCAAGCTTTCACTTTCTCCTGGTCGCGTTCTGCTTTTACCTTTTTCAGCTTGTCTATTTGGAACTGCCTGATGGAATCATCTACCCGCAATAGGTTTTCAGGCATTTTTTCTTCTACCGCAAACTTATTCACGCCTACAATTATTTTTTCTTCTTTCTCTATCTTATCCTGGTATTCAAAAGCAGAAGCGGCAATTTCATTTTGTATATAACTCTTTTCAAGCGCTTTTACAGCGCCACCCATTTTTTCAATTTTATCTAAATACTCCCAGGCAGCTTTCTCTACTTGGTTGGTGAGGGTCTCTATAAAATAAGAGCCTGCCAGCGGATCTACTGTATCCGGAACGCCACTTTCATACGCAATTACCTGTTGTGTGCGCAAGGCCAATCGTGCAGCTTCTTCCGTAGGTAAGGCAAGGGCCTCGTCAAACCCATTGGTATGAAGCGATTGTGTACCGCCCATCACTGCTGAGAGCGCTTGTATAGTTACCCGTATAATGTTGTTATAAGGTTGTTGTGCCGTAAGCGTAGAGCCCGCCGTTTGTGTATGGAAGCGCAGCATCTGTGCTTGTGCCTCAGTCGCACCTAAATCCTTGGTGATTTTCGCCCACATCCTTCGTGCAGCCCTGAATTTGGCTACTTCTTCGAACAGGTTGTTATGAGCATTGAAGAAGAAGGATAATCGTTTAGCAAATACATTTATATCGAGACCTTTTTTTTGAGCGGCACGGCAATATTCACGTCCGTTAGCAAGGGTAAATGCCAATTCCTGCACAGCGGTAGAGCCTGCTTCGCGTATATGGTAGCCCGATATGGAAATGGTGTTCCACTTGGGAACTTCCTTGCTGCAATATTCAAAAATATCGGTAATGATGCGCATAGATGGTTCAGGCGGATAAATATAGGTTCCGCGTGCCGCATACTCCTTTAGTATATCATTTTGAATGGTGCCCGAAATCTTTTTAATGTCAGCTCCTTGCTTTCTTGCAAGCGCAATGTACATGCCAAGCAGTGTAGATGCGGTAGAATTGATAGTCATGGATGTAGAAATATTTTCCATCTTAATGCCATCAAATAATATTTCCATATCGCGCAGGGTATCTATTGCCACACCTGATTTGCCTACTTCGCCTTCCGATAAATCATGGTCGGAATCATAACCCATTTGTGTGGGAAGGTCAAACGCTACAGAAAGTCCAGTAGTTCCGTTATTGAGAAGATAATGATACCGTTTATTTGATTCTTCAGCCGTGGAGAACCCGGCATATTGGCGCATGGTCCATAACTTACTTCTATACATATCAGGATGCACTCCTCTGGTAAAAGGATAAACGCCAGGCTGCTCATTTGATGCTGCAACAGGTGGGTAACAACGTTCTATTTCAATTCCGGAATCGGTATAAAATTTCTTGCATTCGTCTAGTTTGCTCATGTTTAATTCAATTGATAACGATAGACAAAGATAGGGAATGCATGAAAGTAAGGTATCTTTGTATCGAAGCCAATATGAATTCAACCGCTAAAACAAAAATTGCCATTATAGGAGGCGGCCCCGCAGGATTAATGCTTGCCGCCAAGTTGGATGAAGCTAAGTTTGAAGTCAGCATCTATGAAAAGAACAACGCACCTGCACGTAAGTTTTTGGTCGCAGGGCATGGTGGTTTTAATTTAACTCATTCAGAACCCATTGAACAATTCATTAAACGCTATACGCCTTCTTCCTTCTTTGAGCCTTTACTCCGCTCGTTTTCAAACACCGATTTGCAGGCTTGGTTGAACACCATCGGCATTCCTACATTTACCGGAACCAGTAAACGTATCTTTCCTCAAAAAGGGATTAAACCGATACAAGTACTGAATACCATCTTAAAGGTTTTAAAAGATAAGAACGTAAAACTGCATACTGAATATAACTGGCAGGGCGAAAAAATGGATGCTGATATAACCGTGTTTGCCCTAGGTGGATCGAGCTGGAAAATAACCGGCTCAGATGGAAGTTGGACCAACTATTTTCAAGATAAGGGGATTGAAATTATTCCCTTCCAGGCCTCTAACTGTGCCTTTCAAATCAATTGGCCAAAAAACCTGATTAGTCTTGCAGCAGGGTTACCCTTGAAAAACATTGCTTTAAAATCACTTGATGTCATTAAGAATGGAGAAGTAGTTATAACTGAATTTGGCATGGAAGGAAGCGGAATTTATGCACTTAGTCCGCAAATTCGCCAGCAACTTAATGAACAAGGGAAAGCGATATGTTACATTGACTTAAAGCCATCGTTGAGTATGGATAAATTGGTTCAGCTTTTGGAAGAGAAGCCGGGTAATTATACCATAACAAAATATTTAGACAGCAATCTAAATCTTTCCAAAGCTCAATTGGCACTCTTGAAAAATCTTACTACAAAAGAAGACTTCCTGAAGCCTGAAACACTTGCAGTTAAAATAAAAGAACTTCCCCTACAAATAACAGGGCTGGCCTCGATTGATGAGGCAATCTCAACAACCGGGGGAGTATCCTTAAATGAAATTGACAGCAGTTTTCAACTTAAAAAATGGCCTAATCACTATGCAATTGGCGAAATGCTTGATTGGGATGCGCCCACGGGCGGCTACTTGCTGCAAGGCTGCTTCAGTATGGGATACAATTTGGCTGAATGTTTGAATAAATCAGTAGAATAGTGCGATTTTAATAAAAAAATAGCACGCATACCACATACAAGTATCAAATAAATTGCAAAATTAGGCTACTTTTGCGCCCCGTATAAAAAATGCGGCTACCCTTTATGTCGAAAATGGAAAACATACGTAACTTTTGCATTATTGCACACATTGATCATGGCAAAAGTACCCTGGCTGACAGGCTATTGGAGTTCACTAAAACCATTAGCTCAAGGGATATGCAGGCACAGGTACTGGATGATATGGACTTGGAAAGAGAACGTGGTATCACCATCAAGAGCCATGCTATACAAATGAACTTTGCCTATAAGGGGCAACAATATGTACTTAATCTTATCGATACTCCCGGCCACGTGGATTTTTCGTACGAAGTATCCCGTTCTATTGCTGCTTGTGAAGGAGCCTTATTATTGGTTGACTCTACACAGGGTATACAAGCACAAACTATATCGAATTTATATTTAGCGTTGGATAATGACCTTACGGTTATTCCAGTGTTGAACAAGGTGGATATGCCCAATGCCATGATTGAAGAGGTAAAGGATCAAATGGTGGAGATTATAGGGTGCAGAAGAGAAGAAATATTGCTGGCAAGTGGTAAAACAGGGCAGGGCGTTAATGAAGTATTGGAAGCTATTATAGAAAGAATTGCCGCTCCGAAAGGAGACCCCGAAGCTCCACTTCAAGCCCTCATTTTTGACTCTGTATTCAATATTTTCCGCGGGATTGTTGCTTATTACAAAGTAGTTAATGGCACTATAAAAAAAGGTGACCTGGTTAAATTTGTCTCTACTGAAACGGAATATATAGCGGAAGAAGTTGGTGTACAAAGATTGGCCTATGAACCTCGTAAGGAAGTAGGTGCAGGCGATGTTGGATATATTATTTCTGGTATAAAAGCCGCAAAAGAAGTGCGTGTAGGAGATACTATTACTAATGTTGCAAATCCGTGCAAAGAAGGCATACAAGGCTTTAAAGAAGTAAAACCCATGGTGTTTGCAGGGATCTACCCTATAGACACGGATGATTATGAAGAACTGCGTGGTGCAATGGGCAAACTGCAATTGAATGACGCTGCGTTGGTTTATGAACCGGAATCTACCGCTGCATTGGGTTTTGGTTTTCGCTGTGGTTTTTTAGGAATGTTGCATTTGGAAATTATACAGGAGCGTTTGGATAGGGAGTTCAACATGAATGTAATTACCACTGTTCCTAACGTATCTTATAAAGCTTATGATACCAAAGGGGAAATGCTGATTATAAACAACCCCAGTGATATGCCCGACCCCACCATGCTCGACCATGTGGAGGAACCTTATATTCAAGCCAATATCATTACCAAAACAGAATTTGTCGGTTCTATTATGTCCCTGTGTATTGAAAAAAGAGGATTCATAAAAAACCAGCATTATCTTACTACCGACCGGGTGGAAATGGTTTTTGAAATGCCCCTTGCCGAAATTGTATTTGATTTTTACGACCGTCTGAAAAGTATCTCCAAAGGCTATGCATCGTTCGATTATACGCCTATCGATTACAGATCATCTGAATTGGTAAAACTGGATATCATCCTGAACGGAGAATTGGTAGATGCTTTGGCAGCCCTGATACACAGAGACCACGCACAGGAGTTTGGCAGAAAAATTTGTGAGAAATTAAAAGAATTAATCCCCCGTCAGCAATTCCAGATAGCCATACAGGCTGCAATTGGAGCCAAAATTATTGCCCGCGAAAACATAAGTGCCATACGGAAAGACGTGACTGCCAAATGCTATGGTGGCGATATTTCACGTAAACGTAAACTGCTTGAAAAGCAAAAGAAAGGTAAAAAACGGATGAAACAAGTAGGCAATGTTGAAATCCCACAATCGGCATTTATGGCGGTACTGAAACTCTAATTAATAATGAAGAATTAATAATTAAAAATCTCATACACATCAGCTATTATTAATTCCTAATTATTAATTCTTAATTAAATAAAGTGCATCGTTTCTACGTTTCTGAAGTATCAGGAGATATATGTAAGCTGAGCGAAGAAGAATCTAAGCACTGTATACGGGTTTTGCGCCTCCAACAGAACGATAGTGTGGAAATATTAAATGGCAAAGGGAAGAGCTTTTCGGCGATTATTGAAAATGCCAATTCCAAAGCCTGCTTATTGAAGATAATGGCTCAAAATTTTGAGCCATTATCAATGTGGGAATTGCACGTGGCTGTAGCTCCTACCAAAAACATGGCACGCATGGAATGGCTGGTTGAAAAACTGACGGAAATAGGAATTACTAAATTTATTCCCGTAGAGTGCCATAATTCTGAGCGAACTATTGTAAAAACAGAGCGATTGAAAAAAATTGCCATAGAGGCTATGAAACAATCAGGGAATCTTTATTTACCAGAGATTGGGGAATTAATTCCGCTGGAAAACCTGTTTGATAAATATAACTCCTATCAGGGGCAAAAATTTATTCCACATTGTAACGATTCTGAGCGTAAAACGCTATCCTCAGTGTATCAAAAAGGACAAAATGCGCTTATTTTGATAGGCCCGGAAGGCGATTTTACCAAAGAAGAAGTGAATACAGCTATTAACCAGTCATTTATACCTGTTGTTCTAAATGAAGCTACCCTTCGCACAGAAACCGCCGCCCTGGTATCTGCCATCGCGTTGAAAACATTCAATACATAGTTTAATTTTATTTTTTTATATTTGATATCCAGCTAGATATGAAATACATGATACGTTGCGTCATTTATGACCAACCTTTTAATTATTTTTCCCGTATCAGTACATTATAAAAGTTGCCGGTAAAGCTAATGTGAATGAACATAGAGATTGACTTAATAACTGCTTGCATCAGGAAGGAGAGGAAGGCGCAGTATGACCTTTACAAGCTGGTATTCCGTTATCTGATGAGCATTTGCGTAAGGTACACTCATTCTTACGAAGAAGCAAATGAAGCATTAAACACCGGTTTCTTAAAAATACTCAATAACCTTGAAAAATATAAGGCTGATGTGCCTTTTAAGGCATGGATAAGAAAAATTATGGTAAATGTGCTGATAGATGAGTACCGGAAACAAAAAAAGGAAAGGGAGAATACTAAAATGATGCTGGAATACGTTGAACATACACCTATGGTGGAAATAAATAATGCCATTGCAAAAATGGATGCTGAACGAATACATAGGCTGATCATGGAGTTACCTATTGTAAGTCAGCGGGTGTTTAATTTATTTGTAATTGACGGATTTGACCATAAAGAAATAGCAGCCATGTTAGGAATAAGCGAAGGCACCTCCAAATGGCACTTACATAACTCGAGGGAATTACTGAAAGAAAAACTAGTTAACGCATAGGATTAATCATGAACGACGAGGAAAAATTTGATAAGATACTGCGCTTTAAACTGTCGGAAAGAGAGTACCCTTTTGACGAGTTAAATTGGGAGGAGGCCGAACGTTTAATCATACGCCAGGAAACAAAAAGAAAAGCTGTCCGCTTTTCGATAATTTTCTCCGCCGGTATTGTTGCCGGAGCACTTATCATGTTGCCATTTATCACAAACAATCGTAACGCATTATCTAACACTATTACAACCCATACAACTACTCTTCAAAATTCTGTTGCCCAAAATAGCAGTTTGTCAAAAAGTTCATCAGCACAAACAAATTCATCTATTGGTAATACAACCGAAAAGGCTCCCCTGCCCGTGCAACCTGCTTTTGTCGAAAAGGATATCCGCACGGGCGTAGGGGGGAATTCCTCCCAACCATTGGCTACCGTTGCCAAAACATCTAAGCAACAAACTGCTTCATTGGTTGCTTATACGGATGCAAACAAGCAAAAACCAAGTTCCAGTACAGTAACCCAATATACAAGGGAAACACAAACAAATCAACCAACGGGATCCATTACGGCATCTGTTATAACGCCAAAAGAAGGCGAGGCTAACAGCAATAACAACTTAGCAGCCAATTTAGCCCCATCAGCAGATAATGCTGCTCCTGAAAATTCAGCGCCACCAAATACCTCCGAAAAACCGGGCGTTAATGCACCCATCAATACAGTTAAAAATTCCAACAATAACATTACCTCAAATACTTCCTCCGAATCGAATAAAAATACTTCAGCCATAACTACCACTTCAATTAATAACCATATCGGCAAGAGCGACAGCATCAAGAATGAAGTGCTGCCCCCATTGCTCCCTGGAACAACGCCTTATATCCACAGCGATTATTCAGCGAACGCATTTTCAATATACGCTGGAGGCGATTATTCACTTGGATGGAAAAATCAAGGTTCGTCTGAAAGCAACAACGTTAAGCAAGCTATTGGAACGACACTGCTTGGAGGGATTTATTACACTCATTACTTTGGCAACATATCCGCCTCACTTGGCATAGGATATTCAGAACTGACGGGGTTGAACAAAACCTATACCAGTAGCGTAACGCAATATGATTTCGGAGCTAATGAAATGGTAACAACCGTAACACCACAAACTGTTTATTATATGGCATTCCCTTTAAAACTGCAATATGATATAGACAGTAAAGATATTGTAGGCATTAACTGCAATTACCTGATAATGCTTACCACATATAGCACCTTAGCGACATATCAGCAAACGTATTTTGGTCAAACTTCCATTTCCTCTCAAAAACAAAATGGCTTTACCCGGGGATTTTCGAATTCTGACTGGCAACTTGGATTATCCTATACGAGGATGCTCACCGGCAGGCTTGGATTAAGCGCTGAATTTTATTACGACCTCGGCTATGTTGAAAATAACTCTATCTCCATCCTCACTCAAAATACAAAGAACTCAGGCTTCAAGCTTGTTCTTTCTTATCAGTTAATACACTAAACAGTTCATGAAAAAAGTCACACATATTGTATTATTTCCCCTTATTGCACTAATTTTTGTTACCTGCAAAAAGCAGGAATTGGCTCCAAGTACAGTAGAAAATCAACCTATCTTCTCGTTCTATGGAAACATGGGAGGAAACATTTTGAATGTACAAGCCGGTGTAAATAATTATTACATGTTTTCTTCTGATTCATTGATAAAGGATTCCAGTCAAGGCGGATATGTAGTTAATTCTTTTACAGGAACCCTTCGAAATACATCGACTGCCAATAACAGTATCCAGATTACTATAAATGACGATAGTCCTGTATCCTCAAATAACCCATCCGATATTTCTAATTCCATTATCAACGGCAATAGCTATTATTACAATACACCTAATGGAACCCGAATATGGGATTCGGTATATTTTACACCTAAGTTATATTTGGGAAAATCTTCTTCATTTTCCTATAAGTTTGGAGACGGAACTACTGCTACTGCAACAAGTGTAGCCCCAATTGGCCATTTATATAAAAAATTGCAAGACTATCATACACAGATGCACGTTACTTTTGATAGCGGAACACCGGATACTATGACCATATCTAATTTTCTTCAGCTTACCAGTCAAAGTACCGCTCCACTTGAAGTAAATTCTGTTCGCACTTTCTTAATAGCAGACTATAGCTATAAACATGAAGTTTCTTTCTGGGCTTATGTAAGCGGGGGTACTTCGCCTTACACATACCAATGGAGTTTTGATACCATACAACAATTCACATCGGGTAGTGCGATAAATACAATACATACATTTAGTACCGAACCTGCTGATAGTTTTCTGGTTACATTAAAGGTAACGGACCACACAAAAAAAGACACCGCCTATTTTCAATACTACTACACAGATACGCTTTCTAGCAATAACTCTGCAGCGTATTCCATGGCTGTACATCCTGTCGCAAATCCTTACGGGCTTTCTACCGTTACTGTTAACTACACAGATGCCCAGGGACACCAGTATACTTCGAAGAATTCATCGCAATCAAGAAATAGCACTTTCCAAGTTACTTCTGTTTCCAATTATCAGAATAATAAGGATAATAACCCTACAAAAATGCTGAAGGTATCCTTCAATTGCATGTTATATAATGCGGCTCTGCACGACTCCATTACTGCTACCAATTGTACGGCAGTAATTGCTGTGGCATATCATTAATATCTATTCTATTATTTGAATCAAAAAGTCTGGTGAAATTATCCGGACTTTTTTATTTTCATAAATTTGTCTTGATGTAAAGAGATACTGTAAACCATGAGGCTTCAACTATATCTAACCATTTATTTAACCTTATGATAAAAAGAGCCATCCTCCTCCCCTGTCTTCTGTTTGTTTTATGTTCAACGTCATATATATCCTATGCACAAAACATAAATCTTTCTAATTCCCCTTATTGGGACGGGGAATGTTACCTCGCAGTAAATCCGCAAAATCCGAAACACCTGGTTTCTGCATGGATGTACTTTTCAACAACCAACCTGAAAAATGCCATAGCAACCCGTAGTTCCTTCGATGGTGGAAAAATATGGAGCAAATTGCAAATCCTGCCTCATGTATATTCCACTTTTACTTGTGCTGATCCGAGCATTTATTTTGGTAAAGACAGTTGTGTTTATCTCGCTTATATCGATTTATCAGGTTTAAAAAGCAGCGATTCGGGATATGATATGGTAGCCCGTTCGGTGAATGGAGGGATAAACTGGAGAACACCGGTGAAGGCAATAGCATGGAATGCACAACCCAACTTACCCATTGACCGGCCCTGGATTGCTGCCGACCAAAGCAATGGCAAATATTCGGGACGTGTTTATCTTACCAGTCAGACTGCTTATTTTACACCGCAACCGCATCACCCCTGGTTTACATATTCATCAGATAGTGGAGCTACATGGGCTCCCGTCAAACAGTTAGATGATAGCATACCATCAGGAGCCATAACAGACGCTACCGCCTTTATGACAGTTTCGTCAAGCGGAACATTATACTGCACTTATTTTTCATACTACATTTCATATAGTGTCTATCCGCGGCTTGTTTTAGTGAAATCCTATAATGGCGGAAATAGTTTTATAACGCATGCGGCTATTAGTTTTACCGCAGCTGATGAAGTGCCACAGGCTGATTCGCTTTTGAAAGATGGCAGGTGCCTTTCTTCCAACCCGGCGGATACAAATAATTTAATTACGATAGGTTGCTCGAATCATTTTGGAGAACCAGATATTGTTTCCTATAATTCACACGACGGTGGAATGACATGGGGCGCACCGGTGCGTGTAAATGATGATTTGGTTGGAGCCTATGACACCGCTCACGATTTAACCTGGGGCGGCTTTTCTGCTAATGGAAAATATGGAGTTGTATGGCGCGACAGGCGTCACACAGGTACCGGAGATACAGTGCCCTTTCAAATTTATGGCTCCACCTCTACCAATGGGGGAAAGAGTTTTACACCGAACTTTCTTATCAGTGATAGCATTTCACCCTTTATTGACCTGGAACGCGGCGATGATTTCCTGGGATGCGCGGTAACCGATTCGGCAGTATATGCCTTGTGGAGCGATATGCGCACCGGAAGAGAAAATACATTTTTCAATGCCACTCCATCCGGCAAAATTCCGGCGGGAGTATTCTCGGTTTCGGACAATTCAACCATCAAGGTAGAAGCATACCCTAATCCGTTTCATAACGGAACGAACATTGTTGTGAATGCTACCGTACCACTGCAAAATTGCAAGCTCGAAATATTTGACATTACCGGGAAGAAAGAAGAAGAACTACAGATACCTGGTAATGGTTCGTATAAACTCAACTTAAATTATCCTGCAGGTACCTATATCTGGTCGTTAATTGAAAATAACAACCCTGTAGCAAATGGAAAATGGGTTATTGAGTAGGCAAATCAATTTACCGGAGGCGCATCGTCTTTCACCAACTGCCGATACCTGTCGCGGGTTTGTTCTACATAAAAACTGCCCGGATATTTTAAAATAAGTTGCTTATAAAGTTCGGCTGCCTTCTTCTCATCGTGGAGCTTGGTATCTTCCAATTTTGCCGAGAGATACAACGCTTTATCGGGCAGCATCCCGGCAGGATATGTATTCTGTTCTTCTGTATAAAAATCTAATGCTTTCTGGTAATCGCCTTTTTTTTCAGCCACACCGGCGCGCATCAGCAACACTTCTTCTTTCAATGTAGTGGTTCCGCTAATATTGTAAACAGAATCGAGCAAAGCAGAAACGCTGTCTTCATAATTCTGAAAATCTAACAACTGCACATGGGCAAAAAGCAATAAAGCACGTTGCATAACAGAGTCCTGCATATTATCGGAAATCACTAACGATAGCGCCATTGCATCGTTTGCAATAAGCTTATCCGTAGCTGCACGTAAAATTTTCAGTTCTGCTTCCGCCCATTTAAAGTTTCCTGTGTAGTAATAGATAGTCGCATTTTTAAACTTCGCTTCATCACCAATAGGTTCTTCTTTAAAATCATTTTCCACTTTGCTATAAAGCAATGAGGCCTCCCAGGTTTGTCCTGAGGCGAGCATTAGGTCAGCAAGCTCCATCCTGCAACCCGCTTGTGACTGTGGCGAAATACCCGGCATATTAACTGCCTCCTGCATAATGGCAATGGCACCCGAATCGTGATGGAGGTAAAAACCCTGCAAATGCGCCAATCTCTGCATCAGGCCAATACTGCCTGTTGTTCCAACCTCATTCAATTCTGCTTTAAACTTGCTCTCAAGCGATATTAATTCATCATGGGAATATGTTCCTCCTTCTACTAGTTTTTGATACATCACACTTAGCTGCTCTATTTTCGCCTCGGTATAATTATCACCTTTGGGGCCTTTATCTATTATATATTGGTATGCTTGTATGGCGGGATCGTAAGCGTCTGCATTCACGCAGGTAGCCGCAAAAGCCATTAATCTCACTCCTCCTTCGTTCTGTCTCCTGTCAAGAGCCTTTACCTGCACCAGTGCATCGTTATAATCTTTTACTTGTATAAATATCCATATCAATAATTCAGGATAGACTTCTTTATCGGGATATCGCTGAATATATTTTAACAGCTCTGTTCTTATAATATTATTCTGTGTATTGTCCACATAGTTGCCTACACTAAGCTGCAAAGCCTCTTGAACATACGGTAAATAGTTGGGGGCCATTGAAAGCATTTCCAAATAGGCATCAATCATGGCGTTGGTATTGCCCTGCGCCTTATATACTGCTCCTATCTCCGCAACAAAAGGATATGAATCACCCAACAAGTTTTTGCCTTGTTTATAGGTTTCAAGAGCATACTCGTATTCCTTTACGGTTAAAAAATAATTACCCAGGTTGCGTATCTCATCCAGGTCGGGCGCCAGTTTATGTATAGCCTTGTTAAATGCATCTTTAGCCTGTTTATCATCACCATCGAACTTATATACCATACCTAAATCGGCATACAGCGTAACCTTGGCAGGGTCTTCTTTTATTTCCTTCTTTACAACTTTTTCAGCCTCATTGTAGTCTTTAGTCTGCACAAGGCAATCGAGATAATTATGGTAATTTACGGGAGAGGGATTCTTTGGGAATACCTTTGCATAATAAACAATAGCCCTGTCATATTGCTTATTCTGGTAGTATTGGTTGGCAAGCTGTTCATCCGTACTCTGTGAATAAGCCTGTCCGAAGAAGCATAGTAGCAGCCAACATAAAATAAGCCTCTTCATCGTGTTATGAAAGAAAAATTAAAACTTCTTATGCTCTTGCAGCAAGTTCATCAGTGAATCAGTTTTGGGCAAAAGAATTGTATAAATAGCTGTTTGCTTACTCACATCATTTATTGAAATATCAGCTACCTCTATTAACTCAGAGGCTCTCTTCGTTTCAAATGAAACATAAAAAGCAGCACTGTCAGCTTTGATGGAATTATGTTGTAAATCATGAGAAAGGCGGGTTATTTGTTGCTGCGATTTTTCAAGTTCACGAATTAGCGGACCTCTTTTCCCGGCTGCCGTTAATAAGGACCAGCGAACCATATTAAAATTACGGAAAATATCAGTAGCTACGGAACTCATGCTATCTACTTTAGCCATCTTTATCAATTCATCGTCCTTCTCCACCTGGTGGGCATAATTAGAAATTTTAACTGAATCCATCGTCTTTACAGCCGAGTCAGCCTTCGCAACAAAAACCAGCATACTGTCGAGCATCCGGGTTTCTTTCACATACTTATTCCCCCAAGTGCATGAAGTAGTTTGGAACCCGATAAAAAGAACAAATAATACTAATGCGAACGAAGTGTGTTTCATAAATAATTTTAGTAGGATAAAAGTTTTTCAATAGCAGCGGAAACCTTGTCGGCATTAGGCAGCATGGTAAACTCCAAAATAGAATTGAGTGGAACTGCCGGCATATTTTCTGAACCGATAACCGTAACAGGAGCATCTAAATATTCAAAACAGTTTTGCTGGATGCGCGATGCAACCGATTGTGCAAAGCTATTATTCACCGGTTCTTCTGTCACCACCAAACAACGGCTGTGCTTCTGGACTGATGCATAAATCATTTCTTCATCAAGGGGAAACAGGGTGCGTAAATCAATTATTTCAATCTTGCCAGGAAATTTTTTAGCAGCATTTTTAGCCCAATAAACTCCCATGCCGTATGTAATGACCGATAATGTATTATTACCCGGCTCCACACTTTGAACCATCCTGCCTTTGCCAAACGGAATAATATAATCGGCATTAGGTTCTATGGTTTTAGCATCTTCCGTTCCTTTAATCTTCGACCAGTAGAGCCCTTTATGTTCCAGCATTACAACCGGGTTCGGATCATAATAGGCTGCTTTCAGCAAGCCCTTCAAATCAGCCCCGGTGGATGGATATGCAATTTTTATTCCGCGAATATTAGTCAATATAGATTCAACGCTTGAGGAGTGATAAGGTCCCCCGCTTCCGTATGCACCTATGGGAACTCTTACAATACAACTCACGGGCCATTTCCCATTCGTTAAATAACAGGAACGGCTTACTTCGGTAAAAAGCTGGTTTAGCCCGGGCCATATATAATCGGCAAATTGTATTTCCACAATGGGCTTGCAACCCGTAGCAGACATTCCCACTGTGCTGCCCACTATAAATGCTTCCTGTATGGGAGTATTAAATACCCTGTCATCGCCAAATTTTTGGGCCAATGTAGCTGCCTCTCTGAATACTCCACCTAATCGTCCTCCTACATCCTGCCCGTAAAACAAACATTCAGGATGTTTCTCCATTAGTTCCTGTATGGCAAAAAGAGCACAGTCTACCATCACCTTCTTCTCTCTTCCTTCCGGTTCACGTATTCCTTTTTCTTCGGTAACTGGAGTAGGAGCAAAATCGTGTTTAAAAAGATCTTCGGGCAATGGATCCTTAGCTTGTAATGCCTTTTCGTAATCCGCAGCTACCACAGCCGCTTCCTTTTCTTCTATTTGTTTGATCTTATCAGATGTGAATCCGGCAATTATCAGTTGGCTTCTAAGTCTTGGAAAGGGGTCGCGTTTGGCTGCTTCTTCCAAATCAGCCCGGTACCATTCTTTCCTTACACCGGAAGTATGATGGTTAAGTAACGGAACCTTGGCATGCACCAAAAAAGGTCTGCGTTCTTCGCGGATAGTATGAATAACATCCCTCAATACCTGGAAGCTGCGCATAAAATCTGTACCATCAATGCTTCGGGTTTCCAGTCCTTTGAATCCGCGGGCATATTCAACGGCATCCATGGCCCTTGTTTCTTTTCCGGTAGCGGAAATGTCCCAATCGTTATCCTGCACCAGGTAAAGAATAGGCAGCTTTTTAAGCACCGCCATCTGGAATGCTTCAGCTACTTCTCCCTCTGTAATCGAACCATCACCCAGCGAACAAACCACTACTGGTTTTCCGTCAGCGTAGTTCGGTAATAACCCTTGCCTTTCCTGGTATTGTATACCCATTGCGATACCCGTTGTAGGTATGGCCTGCATACCCGTAGCCGATGACTGGTGGGGTATTTTAGGCATATTGTCTCTTCTCAGGCTGGGGTGGGAATAATAAGTCCTTCCTCCTGAAAAAGGATCGTCGGCTTTTGCCATCAGTTGCAACATAAGCTCGTAAGGTGTTATACCTATGGAAAGCAGAATGCTATCATCACGATAATACGCACTTAAATAATCCTGGGGTTTAAGTTGCATTCCGAGGGCAATTTGCACCGCCTCGTGCCCCCTGGAAGTAGCATGAACATATTTACTGGTTATAGCAGCATTTTTCTCATATAATTCTGTCATGGCTTTGGCACAGCACATCAGTTCAAATGCCCTGATAACAGAGTTTACAGGTACAGAGCCAATCGATTCGGTTTTGGCAGTCATAGTTGTCGGCATATCCGCTTGTCGTTAAAGCGCAAATGTAGTAATTAGTTGTAAGTATTATGGAGTAAGGTTTTTACTCCTTTTCAAAATTATTCGCATCCTTAGTTTCTCCATGTTTGGCAGATAGAGAGGGAAGAGGGTAAGCATATTATATTTTTTCCTTTACATGCAACATAATGGGCTTAACCATTTCAAATATAGGCTGTTGGCAAGTAAATTTAAATTTTACTGCAAGTAATTGGGCAGGGCATCGTCTAATTAGCCATTAACCTCTAAGCATAAGATTATTAAAATGTTATGGTTTGGTATCTGAGAGTCCTGTCAGGTCTGTTATTTTTTGTAAATATGCTACCTTTGGCGCAAGTTCCCGGACTGATATTTCATAATAACACATGTTCAACAAATTAAAAGAATATATACTTCCAGACATAAAAATTATAAAACGATTAATGAGCAGGCCGGGGCAGATAAAAAAACGTATCCTTTTTATTATAGCAGGTATTACCTATAGTGTATTTAGTGTGCATGCTCAAAATAAAAGACCGGATACTATTCCATCTCTAAATCTGGACCAATGTATTGCTTATGGATTGGAGAACCAGCCGAGTGTGTTGCAATCGACCATTGGTATAACCATAGCAAAAAAGAGCAATTTCATAGCCCTTTCAACGTGGCTTCCACAAGTTAATGCAGGGGCTGACTATTACCACTATTTCCAATTGCCTACCGGTTTTTCCACCAACGCAGAAGGTGCCCCTGTTCCAATAAGAACAGGTATTTATAATTCTGTTAACCCGGAAATAACGGTATCTGAAAATTTATTTAGCCCCGGTCTTTTGTATGCAGCCAGCAGCGCTCATTTAATTGTTCAGCAGGCCAGACAAGCTAATGATAGTAGTAAAATAAGCCTTGTCGCTAATCTCAGCACGGCATTTTATAATCTATTAAATACGTTGGAACAGATAAATGTATTGAAAGAAGATACGGCTGAGTTTGCCAAGAATCAAAGGGATGCCTATCATCAATACATAGGCGGCATAGTAGATAAAACAGATTATGAAGAGGCAAGCATTACGCTGAATAATGCCAAAGCGCAATTGAAACAGGCCATTGAAAATGTAGTGCCCGAATATGCCACGCTGAAGCAACAAATGGGTTTTCCGCCCGAAAAGCAGTTCAACGTAAACTTTGATACGGCCCAGATGGTTCGTGAAATAGTGATAGATACCACACAGCAATTGCAATATAAAAACAGGATAGAATATCAATTGCTTGAAACCCAAAGAGGGCTGCAAGAACAAAGCATAAACTATTACAGGTTTCAATTTTTGCCCACCCTATCTGCATTTTATACATATGATTATGAATATGAAAGTAATGTTCCTTCTAGTCTCTTTTCGCAGGCATATCCGTATTCTTATATAGGAGCCTCGCTTACCATCCCCTTATTTACGGGCTTCGGGAGGATAGAAAATGTACAAAAAGCAAAACTGCAGGGGCAGATACTTGAATTGAGTGAGATTAACCTGAAGTCGATTATTTACGAACAATATACAACCGCCACAGCAAATTATAAAAGCAACATTTATAACATGGCGGAGCAGAGGCAAAATGTAGCTATGGCAAAGGATGTATATGGTATTGTGTCTGTACAATATAAGCAGGGTATTGTTCCTTACCTGAATGTAATAACGGCTGAAGATAATTTAACATCCTCGGAAATAAATTATTTAAACTCCCTGTTCCAGGTATTACTAAGCAAAGTAGAATTGGAAAAAGCAACAGGAACGATTCCTGTTAGTCATTAATGAAATAAAGCATTTCTGTTATGAATAGAAAGAACATCTTGGTATTATTGATAGTTTGTGCGGCATTTATCCGGTGCACCGATAAAAAGCCCCAGCAGAGTAATGTTGTTCCGGTGAATCTATACACCGTTAAAACACAAAAGGTATTTTATTACGACAAGTATCCAGCCAACACGGTTGCACTTAGCCAGGTCGATCTTCGCCCAGAAGTGCAAGGCTATATTACGGCGATGGATTTTAAGGAAGGCGACCATGTGAAAAAAGGACAGAAATTGTACGAAATTGACCAGCGTTTATTCCAGCAAGCTTACGATCAGGCAAAAGCCAACCTGGATGTAGCAAAAGGTAATTTGACAGAGGCCCAACAAGATGCTGACCGTTATACATACCTGAACAAAACAGATGCAATTGCCAAACAAACGCTCGACCATGCCATTATAACATTAGACAATGCAAAAAATTCTGTTAAAGCTGCGGAGGAAGCTGTGAAAACAACGGAAACCAACCTGACCTATTCTACTATTTCAGCTCCCTTCGACGGAACCATTGGCATCAGCCAGGTTAGGCTTGGTAATATGGTTACAGTAGGTACGAGCGTATTAAATACCATTTCGACAGATGACCCGATGGGGGTTGATTTTTTAATATCGGAAAAACAATTACAACATTTTGAAGATATAAAAGATAACAACCAACAAGCTGTTGATTCGCTGTTTACTATTGTAACGCCCGATGGCTCGCTATATCCTTACACTGGAAAGATATTAATAATAGACCGTGCCGTAAATACACAAACCGGTACCATAGATGTACGGTTAACATTCCCTAACCCCAAATACTCGCTGAGGCCGGGACTAAGCTGCGTGGTAAGGGTGCATAACCAGGATACTACCCCGGAAATGGTAGTGCCTAACAAAGCCGTAGTAGAGCTAATGGGAGAATATTTTGTTTACCTGGCAAAAGACACGGTAGCACGCAATCAGGATGATTCTACAAAAACACATCCTGTTATGATAGCTCTGCAAAGAAAAATACAACCGGGCCGGATTATAGACCCCAACATCATTATAAAAGGCGGTATTAAACCGGGCGACCGCATAGTAGTCGACGGGGTGCAGTCATTGCATACTGGGTCTGTGATATCGGCAGGGCAAAAGCCTGATGGTGCCGGTAAGGCAGCAGATCATGGTAAAAAAGATAGCGCTAAAAAGAATTAGGAATTATTAATTAGGATTTTTCATGATTGCAGATGTATTTATAAGAAGACCGGTTACTGCCATAGTAGTTTCTCTTGTATTGGCTATACTGGGCGCTATATGCATTCTGAATCTTCCGGTAAATCAATATCCTGATATTACTCCTCCCGTGGTGCAGGTTACGGCACAATATACCGGGGCCGATGCCGAGACGGTGGAGCAGACCGTTGCCACTCCTATTGAGGAACAAATCAATGGCGCGCATGGTATGGAGTATATGCAAAGCAACAGCGCGAATAATGGGCTGATGACCATAAACACCACATTTAAAGTTGGAACCAATATTGACATTGCCACACTGGATGTTCAAAACCGGGTAAGCATAGCTACTCCATTACTGCCTGCGGCTGTGAGCCGTTTAGGACTTCCTGTACGTGCCTTAAACCCCAGCGCATTAATGCTAGTGGCCTTATATTCTCCAAAAGGCACACACGCCATTACCTTTTTAGATAATTACACCAACATATTTATCATGGATGCTCTGTTGCGCGTGCCTGGTGTGGGTGCTATTACAACAGGGGCCGATAATTTCAGTATGCGCGTATGGCTGAACCCTGATAAAATGGCAGCATATTCATTAACGCCTACCGACGTAATTAGTGCATTGAATGAACAGAATTTACAGGTAGCTGCGGGTTCTGCGGGTGTGCCACCCCAGCAAAAAACACAAACCTATGAATTAAGTATTCTTGTAAATGGCCGCTTGAACAAGGTGGCGGACTTTGGAAACATCATTGTAAAAACCTTGCCTGATTCGGGTAAGATGGTTTACCTGAAAGATGTAGGCCAAGTGGAACTGGGTAAATTCACCTATTCGAATAATTCTTACGTAGATGATAAACGTGCTTCTATTCTTACTCTCTATCAAACCCCCGGAAGCAATGCCTTGCAAACGGCTGCTGCTATAATTAAAGAACTTGACCAGTTAAAGACATCGTTCCCAAGTGATGTCGATTACACCATTCCTTATGAAACAGTAACCGTTGTTAAAGTATCTATGCGCGAGGTGGTGGAAACACTTCTTATTGCTCTTTGTTTGGTGGCCTTTGTGGTTTACCTGTTTCTTCAGAATTGGCGCGCCACGCTTATTCCCGTATTGGCTATACCTGTTTCCATCCTGGGTACGTTTGCCTTTTTCATTCCGCTCGACTTCACCATTAATACGTTAACCATGTTTGGTTTTGTATTAGCCATCGGCATTGTGGTGGACGATGCTATTATTGTGGTGGAGGCCGTGCAACACTATATGGATACAGAAAAACTTCCGGTGAAAGAAGCTACTACCCGCGCCATGCAAGACATATCTGCACCCGTAATTGCCATTGCCCTCATCCTGGCTTCGGTATTTGTTCCCGTAGGGTTTATTCCCGGTATCGTAGGTCGCCTCTATCAACAATTTGCAATCACCATAGCAGTGTCTATTGTGCTTTCCGCTTTCATTGCCCTTTCGTTAACGCCAGCGCTGTGTACACTCTTGTTAAAACCGCATGATGCCCGCGAGCGTGAACACGGCTTAGGCAAACTCTTTTTCCGTTTCAATACATGGTTCGATTCTGTTACCAACCGCTACTCCCATGGTGTAAAAAGGGGTATTGAAAAATCAAAATATGTTATCATACTATTATTGTGTATCGGTATCGCCACATTCTTTTTATTTCAACATAAGCCATCAGGATTTATTCCGAGTGAAGATGATGGACTGGTATATGTTACCTATGAATTGCCCGAAGCATCTTCTACCATTGAATCGGTAAATGTAATGCAGCAGTTAATGAAGGTGGTTTCATCTACGCCAGGTGTGGAACACTATGCCGCATTGGCAGGGTTTAACGTAATAACCGGGGCCACTAAATCAAACAGCGGCACCATTTATGTGCAGCTTAAACCCTGGGAAGAGCGTACGGAAGCAGGCCAGCGTATACCCGGGTTGATAAATGTAGTCCGTCAAAAAATTGCAGAGGCCAACATCAAAAATGCCGATATAGTTGTTATCCCCCCAGCGCCAATACCAGGTATTGGGCAAACGGCGGGATTCAGCTTCCAGATTGAACAACAAAATACAAATGACGATGTACACCAATTTGAAGCGGTAGTTAAGAATTTTGTTGCCGAAGCCAATAAAAACCCTGCTATAACAGATGCATTCAGTTATTATTCGGCGCACACACCAAGTTACAATCTTACGGTGGATAGAGAACGCTGCGAAAAGATGGGTGTTAATGTTTCCGATGTGTTTACAGCCATCCAGGTGTATATGGGCAGTTATTATGTGAACGACTTTACCTTATATAACCGTACTTTCCACGTAGTTGTGCAGGCCGATACCACCTACCGGAAAATGATAACAAATATGGATAAGTATTATGTGCGAAACCAGTCGGGGCAAATGTTACCGTTGAGCTCGTTTATCAGTTATAAACCTTCTGAAACAGCGCCGCTTTTATCGCACTTTGATATTTTCCGTTCGGCTGAAGTAGATGGTTCTTCACCGGAAGGATATAGCAGCGGCCAGTCTATAGATGCGCTAAAACAAATCGCAACCAAAGTATTACCGCAAGGATATGGATATGATTTCTCCGGGTTGAGCTATGAAGAAATACAGGCAGGTACATTGACGATATATATATTCATGTTCTCCCTTTTATTTGTGTTTCTCTTCCTGGCTGCCTTATACGAGAGCTGGTCAGTTCCTTTCTCTGTATTGCTGGCAGTGCCTATCGGTGCTTTTGGCGCCATACTTACCTTAATTTGTATTCCAAGCCTCACCGATAATGTATATGCACAAATCGGGTTGATAACGCTGATAGGGCTTGCCGCGAAGAATGCCATATTAATTGTAGAGTATGCCAAAGTACGTGTAGATACAGGTGAAGACCTGATACAATCAACACTGGATGCAGTGAAATTGAGGTTACGCCCCATAATAATGACATCCCTGGCCTTTATATTGGGTGTAATGCCGTTGGTGTTTGCATCCGGTGCAGGCGCTGTTGCCCGCCGTACCATTGGGGTTACCGTATTGGGCGGGATGGTGGCTGCTTCATCCATTGCTATATTTATTGTGCCGGTATTATTTGTGGTAATTGTAAAAATAGCATACGGTAAAACCCAATTAGAATATTTGGCAGCACATAGGGATGAATTGGTAGCGAAAGCAAAAGAAGAGAGTGAAGGGAAGAATAACAAATGACCCTAAATAAAAAAATACAGACACATGAAACGGGTTCAACTGTTGGTTCTATTTTTTTTGCTCATCATTTCAAAATCTTCCACTGGGCAAAGTCAGAGAGATATGAACTATGATGCAGGAGTTAAATATCATGCAGCAGATAGCGAACTGAATGCAGTGTATCATCAAATACTCACCACCTATTCTGACGATACGCTATTTATTAAAGAAATTAAAATTGCGCAAGGACTATGGTTGCAATTGCGCGAAGCGGAAATAAATGTGATGTATCTGCCTGGTAAGTTTTATGGCTCGGTTGAGCCTATGTGCCAACTAATGTTGCTTGAAGATTTAACAAGAGAACGAACAAAATACTTAAGACAATGGATTGATGGAGATGAAGAAGGAGACGTTTGTGAAGGAACAATAAAAAGAAAAAAATAACGACTAAAAGTCTCATAAAGGTTAATACTCCTAATACAAGATGAAAGTAATGGTAAAAGAAAAAAAAGCGAACGCCTTTTCATTCATAACTTATAATTCATAACTCATAACTGCCGATGATTGCTGATGTATTTATAAGAAGGCCCGTTACCGCAATCGTTATAGCTATTGTAATAGTTCTATTGGGAGGTGTTTGCATTTTAACCCTTCCCATTAACCAATATCCTAACATTACTCCGCCGGGTGTTTCCGTTAGTACCTCCTACACCGGTGCCGATGCCCAAACCCTGGAGCAAAATGTCACCATTCCTTTAGAAGAAGCAATTAATGGTGTAAAGGGTATGGAATACATTACCAGCAACAGTACCAATTCAGGTTCATTATCCATCAACACCACGTTTAAAGTAGGTACTAACGTAGATATTGCCGCGTTGGATGTTCAGAACCGGGTAGGTATTGCGGCGCCTATGCTGCCTTCGGTAGTAAGCCAATTAGGGGTAACGGTGCGTGCAAAAAACACCAGTATGCTAATGCTCATAGCGCTGTACTCTCCTAAAAAAACACACGACATTACCTTTCTCGATAATTATAATAATATTTACCTGATGGATGCGCTGCTGCGTGTTCCAGGGGTAGGTGACGTTACTACCCGTGCCGATAATTTCAGCATGCGGATATGGATGGATCCGCAAAAGATGGCTTCTTATTCCCTGACTCCTTCTGATGTGGCCACGGCATTAAACGGCCAAAATGTTGAGGTGGCGGCCGGTTCAGTAGGTGCTCCTCCCCAACAATCATCGCAAACAAATGAATTAACTGTACTTGTAAACGGCAGGTTGAATAAGGTTTCTGATTTTGAAAACATTGTTGTAAAAACAATGCCTGCCACCGGCCAGATGGTTTATATGAAAGATATTGCCAGGGTTGAGCTGGGTAAATTCACTTTTTCAAGCAATTCGTATGTAGATGGCAATCGGGCATCTTTCCTGCAAATTTTCCAGCTCCCTACAGCGAATGCCCTGGATGTGGCAAACGGCGTATATGCAGAGCTTGCAAAACTAAAAAAAACATTCCCCGAAGATGTAGATTATAAAGTACCGTTTGAATCGGTTACTATTGTAAAAGTTTCCGTGCAGGAAGTGGTTAAAACACTCATCATTGCTCTTATCCTCGTCGTATTTGTAGTGTTTTTATTTCTGCAAAACTGGCGCAATGCACTTATCCCTGTATTGGCTATTCCGGTTTCTATTATCGGTACGTTCATCTTTTTTGTTCCCTTAGGATTTACGATTAATACACTCACCCTATTTGGTTTTGTACTGGCAATCGGAATAGTAGTGGATGATGCCATTATAGTGGTGGAGGCGGCGCAGCATTATATTGATGTAGAAAAAATGTCGGCCATAGATGCTACCAAACATGCTATGAAAGACATAAGCGCACCGGTAATTGCAGTTGCATTAATACTCGCTGCCGTATTTGTTCCTGTGGCTTTTATTCCGGGTATTGTAGGCCGCTTGTATCAGCAGTTTGCCATCACTATAGCTGTGTCGATACTTATTTCTGCTTTCGTAGCTCTTTCCTTAACACCTGCCCTGTGCACCCTGCTTTTAAAACCACACCATATCGACGATAAATCCAATGGAATAAACCGGTTCTTCTATCTCTTTAATAACCGTTTTGCCCGGTTTACACATAGGTATGCAAACGGGGTAAAAAGAGGTATTAAAAATTCGAAATATGTAGTTGTTCTGCTGATATGTATTGGTGTTGTTACCTATATTCTATTTTATATTAAACCCAGGGGGTTTATTCCGAATGAAGATTCCGGGCGCGTATTCATTACATATGAATTACCTGAGGCTTCATCCACCATCCAGTCTGTTCAATTTATCAATAAGCTGATGAGAGTAATAGGTGGAACCCCGGGTGTAGCAGACTATTCAGCCCTATCAGGATTAAATATAAGTAATGGTGCGGCTAAATCAAACAGCGGCACTATATTTTGCCAGCTAAAGCCCTGGGATGAACGTACCAAGCCCAGTGAGCAGATGCCTGGTATCATAATGGAAATGTATAAACGTATACAACAGGATACTTTGAAGAATGGGAAGGTGGTGGTTATGCAACCTGCTCCTATACCGGGAATAGGAATATCGGCCGGTTTTACATTTATGATTGAGCAACGAAGTACCACTGACGATTTGCAGCAGTTTGAAGCTGTGGTGAAAAAATTTGTAGCAGAAGCCAATAAGAATCCTGCTATCGGCCATGCAGTAAGTTACTATTCGGCACATACACCCAGCTATGAGCTCACCGTAGACAGGGAGAAGTGCAAAAAAATGGGAGTCAATATTGCTGATGTATTTCAAACCATTGAAGCATACATGGGCAGTTTATTTGTAAACAATTTTACGTTGTACAACCGTACCTACCATGTGGTTATACAGGCTGATACCGTATATCGCCGCTTTGTATCGGATATAGATAAATATTATGTACGCAACCAGGCAGGGCAAATGCTACCGCTTAATTCCCTGGTTTCATATAAGCCTATTGCAGCCGCTCCGGTGATACCTCACTTTAATATTTTCCGCTCGGCCGAGGTAGATGGCGGTTCAGGACCGGGATATAGCAGCGGACAAACGATGGATGCCCTGGAGGAAGTCGCTGCCAAAGTATTGCCCCGCGGATATGGATATGAATGGTCAGGATTAAGTTATGAGGAATTGGTAGCCGGCTCACAAACCATTTACATTTTTATGTTCTCACTGATTTTTGTTTTTCTCTTCCTGGCAGCATTATACGAAAGCTGGTCGGTGCCATTTTCTGTGATGTTGGCAGTGCCTATTGCCGCTTTTGGGGCCATCCTTACACTTATATGTATTCCCCCACTCAGCAATAATGTGTATGCACAAATAGGACTAATAACGCTTATAGGCCTTGCCGCCAAAAATGCTATATTGATTGTAGAATATGCCAAAGTGCGGGTAGATGCGGGCGAAGACCTGATACAATCTACCATTGATGCAGTAAGCCTTAGATTAAGGCCCATACTTATGACATCGTTTGCTTTTATTTTTGGAGTACTTCCATTGGCATTTGCCAGTGGGGCAGGCGCTGTTTCCCGTAAAACTATCGGGTTCACCGTATTGGGTGGAATGATTGCGGCTTCTTCCATTGCTATCTTTATTGTTCCGGTGCTGTTTGTTGTAATTGTTAAAATTGCCTATGGCAAAAAGAAACTGGCCTACCTGACAGAACATCGCGATGAACTGATGGCCAAAGCCGACCTGCCCAAGTCGGAATTAACGAACGATGATAAAGCCGAATAGTAAATAAAAGATTATTCCTTTATACGGCTGCTGCTAAATTCAAATCTTGCTTTAGGAACTAGATCATATTCTGCAAATTCTTTGCGGAGAAATTTGAAATATCCTGTTATTGCAATCATGGCAGCATTGTCTGTACAATATTGCATTTTAGGTATATATATCTTCCAGTCATATTTATTGGCAGATTCCTGTAGGGCCTTACGCAAGCCGGAATTAGCAGCAACACCCCCGGCAATGGCAATTTGTTTTACACCTGTTTGTTCAGATGCTTTTGTAATCTTATCAACCAGAATAGAAACAATTCTATGCTGGAAGGAGGCACACAGATCATGTATGTGTGTTTTTACAAAATCGGGGGCATTTATTTTTCCATCTCTGATAAGATAAAGGAAAGATGTTTTAAGTCCGCTGAAACTAAAATTTAATCCCTGGACATTGGGTATAGGAAATGAAAACGCTGAAGGATTTCCTGCATCTGCCATAGCGTCAATTAATGGTCCGCCCGGATAAGGCAGAGTAAGTATTTTAGCTGCTTTATCGAAAGCTTCTCCGGCAGCATCGTCCAAGGTTTCACCTAATACTTCCATATCGAAATAATCTCGCACCAATACAATTTGAGTATGTCCGCCTGAAACGGTAAGGCAAAGAAAAGGGAATGAAGGAGGAGCATAAGCTTCTCCGGGAGT
Source organism: Bacteroidota bacterium (assembly GCA_013288205.1). Taxonomy (GTDB): domain Bacteria; phylum Bacteroidota; class Bacteroidia; order JABEUT01; family JABEUT01; genus JABEUT01. The sequence continues at coordinate 48,775 of JABDCH010000005.1, forward strand.
TTGTATGAAATGTGATAAGATATGTGCCTGCATGTGATTAACTTCAATCAGGGGTTTATTTAACCCAAGACTCAACGCTTTAGCAAATGAAATACCTACTAATAACGAGCCCATCAGCCCGGGCCCCCTGGTTAGTGCAACAGCATCAATTTCTTCTCTTTTAATACCTGCTTTTTTAAGAGCAATATCCACCACGGGAACAATATTTTGCTGGTGGGCGCGCGAAGCTAATTCAGGCACCACTCCTCCATAATCGCGGTGTACTTGTTGCCCCGCTACTACATTTGAAAGTAATGTGGTACCGGATAGTACAGCAGCACAAGTATCGTCGCAGGAAGATTCGATACCTAAAATCTTCACATTAAGCTCATCCATTATTTCTAACTTTGCTGGTTGTAATTAATTCTCAAAGGTATTAAAAAGCTTAGAAAGATAATAACGGTTCTTCTTACAGTAATAGCAGTGCTATTGCTCTTTCTAAACCTTTTGCTCAATTTTCCTTTTGTTCAGACTGGGCTTACACATGCCATTGCAGGGTATTATTCCAACAAATTACACACTAAAATCCATATCGGCAGGGTCGATTTTGAATTGTTGAAAAAACTGGTGCTTCGCGATGTTTATATCCAAGACCAACATGCTGATACGCTCTTATATGCCGGTGAATTGAAATTTGATATAGGGCAGATGAGTTTTAAAAATCATCAATTATATGTTACCAATATAGATATTGAAGAGGCAAAAGTTCACCTGGTAACGTATAAAAATGAAAATAGCCTGAATCTTCAATTTCTTATTGATGCATTTGCTTCATCAGATACTGTAAAAAGCGCCGGCCAAAAATGGGATATAGCTTTTGGAAAACTCACACTGAA